>NZ_JRNX01000715.1 GCF_000786645.1 Halobacillus sp. BBL2006 | reverse complement strand
GGATTGGGAGCTTTGTTGACGATAATATAACTTCCCACCGGTGTTGTCGACAGCATTTTTCCGACAGCGATCGGATATGCTTTTTGCAAGTTTTCATTTTTAAAAAGCCGGAGCTTGCGGTTATTTAAGGAGATATCAATTCGGTAAGGAATGGTACTCGCCTCTGGGAAACCCGGGATATTAATTCGTTGGCCAGGATAAATGAGGTTCGGATTAATTGTAGGATTTGCTTGGATGATGGCTTGGAGAGGCGTCCGGTAATCGCGGGAAATCTGAGTGAGTGTTTCACCTTTTTTGACCGTGTGCAGCATGTTGGCACCTCCGATAGTCTGTATTCCTACATTCTATGTGAGCGAGCGTTTTTATTTCGTCCCGATCCACGATGAAACTTTAGCAATTTCACTAGTACTTATGACAATCCGGGTAGAAGGGTTTTTTGGCTTCTGGGGGAATCCCCCTTCAAAAACACCTACTTTTTTCACTGTTATCCTCTAATAAATGGCAGAAAGTAAAACAGAATGCTCCTATGAGATGAGAGCTTTCGACCCTTTTTTGTAAATCATTCGTAAATTCAGAAAATGTCCTCCTGGGTTATGTTATTTTAAAAGCTGTGAGCATAATTCAAGGGAGGCGAAGCAACGTGAAATTACATAAAGGACTGGCTTTTTTATTGATATTTATGGTAGTAGTTTCAGGAGCTCCAGGTCTAAAACACACGGAAGCGGCGACTACTCAGGATGTCGTGATTAGTGAAATTGCCTGGATGGGGACAGATGTCAGCTACAACGACGAGTGGATCGAGCTTTATAACAATACTTCATCGAGTATTTCGGTAGATGGCTGGACATTGAATACAACGGATGGCTCACCGGCGATTCAGCTGTCTGGTACGATTCCAGCTGGCGGCTATTATTTATTAGAAAGAACGGATGACTCTACGGTTTCCAGTGTAGCAGGGGATATCATTTATACTGGTTCATTAAGTAATTCTGGAGAAACACTTGAACTTCGAGATGAAAATCAAACCCTCTTAGATTCTGTGAATGCTTGGTATGCGGGAGAAAATGCATCGAAAGCAACAATGGAACGAAAAGATACAACGGTAAGTGGTACGGAGGCAACGAACTGGTTTACGTCAACCTCTACATATACAGAAGGCCTTGGTTCTCCAGCCTCAGGTGGGGAAACAGCCGGTTGTCCTGCAGGGGAACAATTGAATCAAGTATCTGAAGATCCTGGAAGCATTAATGTATATTTTAACAAGTGTGCGTATGATGAATACGCGAATACAGGAAATGAAGCGAACTACAATGTGAATTTAGAAGATCGTCTTATCAACCGGATTGAAAGTGCCACGACTTCTATAGACTTGGCTACGTATGAAATTAATTTGCCAAATGTCATTGATGCATTAGTCGCTAAAGCAGCAGAAGGAGTGGACGTACGGGTCATTGCGGACGCGAAGGATGGAAGTGACCCTCATTATACGGAACGCTACCAAACAATGCGTCTTTATGTAGAAGAGTTGGTTCGAGGAGCGGATGACAAGATCGGGACGAGTGACGATGTGCACGTATTTTCGGATTCTGTCATGTTTGCTGTTGAAGATCAGGCCCTAAGAGAGCAACATGCTCTTCCTACTACCGTGACAGGAATGAATGAAGTGACCGTTGACGTGGGCAGCTCAACTAAGACAGGCTATAAGCTTGTGGATGCTGAACAAAAAAATGATGGCAGTTATTACTCTCCTGGAAATCAAATGCACAATAAGTTTGCAAACATTGACGGGAAATGGGTGTTCACAGGCAGCTGGAACTTCACTGTGACAGGTCTTTATGGTTCGGAAACAAACATGCAAAATGACGTTCTAGGCGGCAATACTCAGCATGTCGTAGAGCTGAATTCAACAGCGCTATCTGATGTATTCAAAACAGAATTCGATGAAATGTGGGGAAGTGATGGACTGAGTCCTGATCCTGCAGCTTCGAACTATCATGGTCGTAAGACGGACAATACAATTCATACGGTGAACGTAGGCGGCAAGGAAGTAGATGTCTATTTCTCCGCGGGAGATGACGCCGTAGGTCAAATGACTTCCTATGTAAAAAATGAAGCCGACTATAGCAGTTATTTCACGATTTTCGCCTGGAGTGATCAAGAACTCGTCAATGAACTGAAAAACAAGTGGGAAGGCTCCTACAATGATTTGGAGGGGAGCTTGACTGGTTTTGATGTTAAGGGTGTCTATGATGAAAGCTTCTGGAACCAGTGGTGGTCCGCATCGATTGAGATGACAGGGCGTACAGCTTCTCAGGAGTCAACGAATAATCCGAACATACGCTGGAATAATCCCGCTCCTGTTTATGAAGATAATGAAGACCGCAAGATGCATGCGAAAACGATGTTGATCGATGCTGATCATCCAAGTAGTGATCCGACAGCAATCGTCGGCTCAACAAACTGGAGTACGAATGGTAATGATATCAATGATGAGAATATGTTGTTCATTCATGATTCAGCGGTGACGAATCAATTTTTACAAGAGTTTTATGCACGTTACGATTCGGCAGGAGGCATGATCCCTAATCCATAAGCAAAAGGCAGTTTAAATCTCTTTGGTGCTTGTCTATTATTCAACAAAAGCTCCCGATTGTTGAAGACTAAGTTTCGAGACCTTTTCATGTTCCCGTTGCCTTGGATAGAAAAAGGAGGTCCGGGAAATCACTCGCTTTCCA
>NZ_JRNX01000714.1 GCF_000786645.1 Halobacillus sp. BBL2006 | reverse complement strand
GGTGAAACAGTCGGATTGCTTGGTGAAACGGGTGCGGGAAAATCCTCTCTACTTCAACATATACCCCGATTGTACGAAAAACATTCCGGTGAAATCTTTTTAGATAACATACCTATCGAAGAACTAGACATCAAACGAGTGAGGGAGCAGATCAGTTTCGTACCTCAGGAAGTCCATCTGTTTTCTGGGAGTGTACGTGAGAATATTGCCTGGGGAAAAGAGGAGGCATCGATGGAGGAAATTGTAGAAGCAGCAGAAATTGCACAAATTCATTCCTTCATTAAATCTTTACCTGATGGTTATGATACCAAGCTTGGACAAAAAGGTGTTTCCTTCTCAGGCGGTCAAAAACAGCGGTTGTCTATAGCTCGAGCGCTCGTTCGCATGCCTAAGATTTTAATTCTCGATGATAGTACCAGTGCTCTGGATGCAAATACAGAAGTGAAGCTGTTGGAGAACCTCAAAAAACAAAAGAGTACAGTTTTCCTCGTTGCTCAAAAAATCAGTTCTTTGAGGGAAGCGCATAGAATTTTACTACTTCATCAAGGCAGGTTGATCGCCCAGGGTTCTCACGAGGAGCTCCTGGAAAATAGTCCATACTATAGAGAAGTTTATCAATCCC
>NZ_JRNX01000713.1 GCF_000786645.1 Halobacillus sp. BBL2006 | reverse complement strand
GGCTTGCGAAGTGGCTAAAAGAGCAGAAAGAAGTCCTGTTAACTGACACAACATTCAGAGACGCACACCAGTCTTTATTGGCTACCCGTGTGCGAACGAAGGATCTTGAAAATATCGCGGAGCCGACAGCACGACTACTGCCTGAACTGTTTTCTCTAGAGATGTGGGGAGGAGCGACTTTTGATGTTTCCTATCGTTTCTTGAACGAGGATCCATGGGAGCGGCTGCTGAAGCTAAGACAAAAAGCACCGAATGTCCTTTTCCAAATGCTTTTGAGAGCGTCAAATGCGGTGGGATATAAAAACTATCCAGATAATTTGATTCGTGAATTCGTCGAAAAGAGTTCGAATGCCGGCATAGATGTCTTCCGTATTTTTGATAGCCTTAACTGGGTGGAAGGAATGAAACTTGCGATCGATTCGGTTCGTGAAAGTGACAAGGTAGCTGAAGCGGCTATGTGTTACACGGGGGATATTTTAAACTCTGCTAGGCCGAAATATGATTTAGATTATTACAAAAAAGTAGCAAAAGAGCTCCAAGACTCTGGAGCTCACATTCTCGGTATAAAAGATATGGCTGG
>NZ_JRNX01000712.1 GCF_000786645.1 Halobacillus sp. BBL2006 | reverse complement strand
AAAGCCACAGAACCGGGTTTTCCAGGGGGCGACGCAAGATGAGTTGGTAGATAAACTGGAGGAACAGTGTAAGGTGATTCATACATCCTTTGAGAGAGTTAAGCTTGAGAACCTCGGGGATACATTACGTAGGGTGCTTGAAGGATATGGGGCGTCTAAAGTGGTAAGTGCAGGAGGACCAAGGATCGAAGCTGTCGGTTTAGACAACTTTTACAACAAGCTTCGAATGGAAGATTACGATGTTCAAGTATGGGATGAAGCAAAGGGGCGCGAGAACGTTGAATTTGCTGAACAGGCGAGTTCGGGAATTGTATTCAGTGATATTACCCTGGCAGAGTCAGGAACGGTGACCCTTTTTAACGACCGTTACAACGGAAGGTCGATCAGTCTTTTACCTGAAACATTTATTGCCATCATTCCTAAAAGTACGATGGTTCCGAGAATGACCCAGGCAAGCCGTCTGATTCATGAGGAAGAGGAGAAGGGTAACCCAGTCTCTTCCTGTGTCAGTTTCATCACCGGTCCAAGTAACAGTGCTGACATAGAAATGAATTTGATCGTCGGAGTTCACGGTCCGGTGAAGGCCACGTATATCGTTGTGGATGATCTGTAATGAAGAAGGTTCCCCTCAAACGGCTGGAATAAGGCTAAGAATCTGACGTGACAATTTTGTGGCGAAGGAAGGAAAAGGTCTGCTTTTGTCGAATTGATGTAAGTGTCCAACTAGATTTTATTAGAAATGCCTATATGAGGAGGGGCTATACATGTTTAAGAAGATCGCAAGTGACGCATTAGGATTGAGCGATATCGGCCGGATCATCAGTAAAGAGGATTTCGATAAAACTCAGTCAGATGATTTTGTTTTAACAGAGGATGGAGAAAAGATCCACTTTTTGATCAAATCGAAATCCGACGAGTATTGCTTTACGAACAGAGCTCTCATCCATCTTGATGGTGAAAAAGCATCGAGCAGTAAGCGTAACATTTACCGTTATGATTATTATCAAAACCATATTAAGGATGTCTCCATTGAAACCGCGGGTACCATTGATTTGGACCTTGAAATCAAATTTACGATGGGGAGCCGAGTTTTCAGTATCGACATTGCTAAAGATGAGGGAGAAGCGATTGCTGACTTGTATAAGTCTTTAGTAGCTATTTCTCAAATACAGGAAGAAAACCGACTGCATAATGAGTTTTCTAAGGATAGCATTGGAACAGCGTCGGCTCTTATTCAGGATAATCGTTTTCACGACAATGACATTTCTAAGGAGTTCGAAGAAGTAGCGAACTTCACGTACAATTGGTTCGAACAGAAGCATCGCGAAAACACTCAAAAAGACTTCAAGGAAATCTTCGAAAAATATATTCATAACTAATCAATTATGTAAAGGAGCGTCCAATTTTGAATGGACGCTTTTTCTTATACCATTAAAGCTCCCGATTGTTGAAGACTCAGTTTCAAGATAATGGCTGTTTCCGTTGCCTTGGATAGAGAAAGGAGTGCCGGGAAATCACTCGCTTTCCGTG
>NZ_JRNX01000711.1 GCF_000786645.1 Halobacillus sp. BBL2006 | reverse complement strand
CTATGAACATAGTCGATCACTTCCTCGATATCGTTACACTTTTTCCACTCCGGATTAGTTTTCAGGCCAAGGTCCTTCAGTTTGTCGAGGCGCTCACTATGCGATTCAGCGGGATCGTTCTCCCACTGGCCTACGCCGTAAAGGAAAATATCAAGGTTACGCTTTGCAGCGATCTTCGGATCAAGTTGACGTAAGGAGCCGGCCGCTGCGTTACGCGGATTGGCAAACGGCTCGTCCTCATTCGCTTCACGTGCTTCGTTCAACGCCATAAATGAGCGCTTCGGCATATAAGCTTCTCCGCGAACCTCAAGCGTTTCCGGCTTCTTCAAACGAAGAGGTATATTGCGGATCGTCTTCAAGTTTTTCGTAATATCTTCACCGGTCGTCCCATCACCGCGTGTTGCGCCGCGAACGAATAGGCCGTCCTCGTATCTAAGCGAAACCGCCAGGCCATCAATCTTCAGTTCACAAACATAGTTCACATCATCGTCTGTGCCGTTGCGGACGCGACGGTCGAAGTCGCGCAGCTCTTGATCATCAAACGCATTTCCGAGACTGAGCATCGGAATGATGTGCTGGACTTTTTCAAAAGCTTCTAAAGGTGCTCCGCCGACACGCTGAGACGGAGAATCCGGCGTTTGCAGATCCGGAAACTCCTCCTCAAGGTCGATTAGCTCACGCATTTTTTTATCATATTCGTAGTCCGATACACTCGGGTCATCGAGCGTATGGTACTCGTAATTGTA
>NZ_JRNX01000710.1 GCF_000786645.1 Halobacillus sp. BBL2006 | reverse complement strand
TCATTTTTGTTAAATTTATACATCCAAATCCGTTTTTATAAATGTAAAATGCAAGTTCACTCAGGGTTTTTATCGAGAAAGGGATGATCTTGTACTCATGACCAATTAAAACGGCTCTGTAGGTTTCTGAACGGCTCTGAATAAAAAAAGAGCCGTCCCCTTGGCCCAGCTCTTCCTATTCTACTAACCTTCTTAGACGGTTCTTAGTTATTGCTCCATGGCTGTCATTCCAAACAACCTTTTTATTTTCGAACAATAGTGCCTGAGGGGACTCATGTCGAACCTTAAACTCTTTAGCAATGCTGTTGGAGAGCTGTCTAGATTCTTGCACATGCAGGATATAACAGGGTACAGGAGCTATTGCTATAAAATTTTCAAATTCATTTCTTGCTGCTGCGCTGATTGGGCAAGTCAAACTATGTTTGAACAAGAAGAATTTCTCCTCAGTTTGTAAAAGGTTATGAAATTCTTCTTCTGTGTGCAATACTTGTTGATTCAATTTAGAACCTCCTAATTCGATAAAAATAGCGGAGGCTGAGAGCCTCCACTATTTGGACTGATGATATTAAAGGTTGGATGATGTTGTAGAGTCTTGCTGCTTTTCAAGTTCTTGAGCAGCTTCTTCAATAGCTTCTGCAACTTCCTGTGCAGCTTTTTCTGCTTCATCATCTTCATTACTGCGGAATCGATCTTGCAAAGATTTTGTTGAATCCTTCACTTTCGTTCCAAGTTCCTGTGACTTTTCTGATACGTTTTTAGAGATTTGAGAAGAAGATTCTACTGCACGGTTTTTCCACTCGCCGCTTTTTTCGTAGGCTACATCTTTCCATTCTCCTGCACGTTCTCTCCAATCGCTAGAACTTTGATTAATGTTCTCCCTAAGTTCTCGGCCTGATTTAGGGGCGAATAACAATGCTACTACCGCTCCTACAAGACCACCGATTAAAGAACCTAGAACAAAATCTCTCCCATTACCATTTGATTGATTGTTGTTTTGTGCACTCATCAAAATTCCTCCTTATGATTTTACTTCTTCTTTTTTCGCTTTCTTCCATAAATTAATGGCTACTTGCCCCCATTTCATGGCTTGAGCCGCATTGTCCGTATTGCTGTCCGCTGATTTTGTCAATCCTCTGGATACAGATCTAATGGACTCATTGAACTCTTGAACAGTGTCACCTATGCCTTTGACGCCATCTACCAATGTGTTTAGTTTCTGTGATTTTTCTCCGACATCTTCGGCTAATTTATTGGTTTTGTTCAAGAGGGCTGTTGTCTCGAGGGTAATCCCCTCCATTTGTTTCTCAACACCTTCAAGTGTGTCAGCAACGTTATTCATGGTGCGACGTACAGCTGTAAGTGTCCTTGCCAAGAAAATGACGAGAACAGCAAAAGCTACTGCAGCAATTAATGCAGCAATATAAAGAATTATTATCATTCCCCCTGCACACTCCTTCAGTATGTATTTTTTTACACTTTAGTAAATACCCATATTTGTATATTTTTAAACGGATATCGCTATAAATGGTTTTATTCGATACACGTAAGCGATTTTCCTTTAAAAAATCTCATGTTCGGTAAATTTGATTAAGAAAATGTAAAAAGAAAAGTACGGACCCTTACAGAATCCGCACTTTTTCACTAATTTAAGTCTTCATATGCTTTCTGGAATTTCTGAATGTCTCCTGCTCCCATAAACAATAGAACTCCACTCTCATAAGACTTCAATTGGTCAACTTCATCAATCTGAAGCACCTGGGATTGTGGTATCAATTCCTGAAGATTTTCAATCGTGAGCTTTCCTTCGTTTTCCCTCGCTGACCCAAAAATATCACAAAGATATACGTGATCAGCTTGTTCTAAACTCTCAGCAAATTCATTCAGAAAGGTTTTAGTCCTTGTGAACGTGTGAGGTTGAAAAATAGCGACTACGGGCCGCTCTCTATATTTTTTGCGCGCTGAATCAATTGTAGCTGTAATTTCTATTGGATGATGGGCGTAATCGTCTACAAGAATCTGATCGCGCCACTCCTTCTCTGAAAACCTCCGCTTGACGCCTCTGAATGTGGCAAGCTTTTTAATCTGATCTGGAGTCATATTTTCATAATGACATATGGCAATCACACTAAGAGCGTTAAGAACATTGTGGTTTCCGTACTGCGGAATCATAAACGTTTCGTAAAAATTATTTCTTACAAATACATCAAAGGTCGTTCCATGATCCGTTTCCTGAATATTTTGTGCTTGGAAATCATTTGTATCGGCTAGGCCATAGTAGACAACAGGTACATTGGCTTGGATATGCTGGAGATGCTCGTCATCCCCACAAGCAATGATTCCTTTCTTCACTTGCTTCGCCATTTGTTGAAAAGCATCAAAGACGTCATCTACACTTGAAAAATAGTCAGGATGGTCAAAATCAATATTCGTCATGATCGCATAATCGGGATGATACTCCAGGAAATGACGTCGGTACTCGCAAGCCTCAAAAGCAAAATACTGGCTTTGCTCATGCCCCCTCCCAGTTCCATCTCCTATTAAGTAAGAGGTTGGATAATTCTCTGATAGTACATGGGCAAGCAGACCTGTCGTAGACGTTTTCCCATGCGCACCTGTTACAGCAATACTTGTATATTGCTGTAACCAATCACCTAAAAACTCGTGATATCGGTAAAAAGGTAAGCCACGCTTCTTTGCTTCCTCGATTTCTTCATGGTCATCTCCAAAGGCATTCCCGGCGATAACCGTCAGCCCTTCTTGGATATTATCTTTAGAAAAAGGCGTGATCTCAATATTTTTTGCTTCTAATACTTCTTGAGTAAAGAAATGTTTTTCAACATCGGATCCCTGAACTTTCTTACCTGAATCATGCAGAATCTGGGCAAGCGAACTCATTCCTGTTCCTTTGATACCAATGAAATGGTAAGTTGTCATAAACAAGAACCTCCAAAATAAAGTGGGTCACTTTAAGTATAGTATATGTAACATTCGTTAAGTTGCCATTTCGTCTTTTGTTAACCTAAAAACTACTCGTTTTGGCAGAACGCTTTCTTATCTTATCATGGAACAGTTGAGAGAAAAAGTGTTCCATACTTTATGTAACCGGATTGTCATTTAAATCAATGACAATCCGGTTACATTAAAAAAGGCACGAACGATAGATTCGTATGTGCCTTTTTCTGTATTTTATTGTTCTTCTTGATACTGAACATACTCTAAGCGAGGATTCGGCTTATACCGGCGCCCTTCTTTTGCTTCAGGTTCTCCATCGATGTACACATTGTCTCCTGTAAAACCAATGCCGATTTTCAGCAGGCTTCCCCCTACACCATACATGTCTACAGGGACTTTTTTCTGTTCGAATGAGCGGATACGGTCTTCTGTAAAGCCTCCGCTGACAACGATTTTGACGTGTTGGTAACCTTCTTTGTCCAAAGCCCTTCTTAAAGCAAAAATGAGTTCAGGGTTCACCCCTCTAGGGTCAAAGGTTCCCATCAAATGTTGATTGCGTAAGAAGTACTTATCGACCAAGTTCCTGGATGTATCAACCCGGACTCCTTTCAGATCATCTCCGAATTCACGCGCAACCTTCAAAGAGTCAGTGATTACATCATTATTGTAATCAACGAGAGCCATCAACTGGTCGTTTGGAAATTGATTCTGATAAGCTCTGGTCGCTTCTACAACATCCCCTTTAAACATTTGGATAAGGGCATGGGGCATGGTACCCATTCCTTCTTTCCCCCACCATTCGTTCATCGCATGAGTAGCCTGGGCGGTAGAACCACCGATGAATGCCGCATAACCATCGCCAGATTGCTGGGTGAAATGATCATCACGATCACCCATGAAAATAATCGGTTTCTGGCGGCCGGACGATCGGGCAGCTTTCACGACATTGTAAACGTTCGTAGCTACAGAGGTTCTTCTTGCTAGAATTCCGTCAATGATTCCTTCCAAAAAACCGAAATGCTGATAAGGTCCGGTAATAGTTAGCACCGTTTCATAAGGGCTGATCTTATCTCCGTCCTTCAGAGAATGGATCTCCAATTCTTCGGGGTGCTCAGCGAATGTGTGGATAAGCGCAATGGCTTCATCTGTTCCACACAATACAGCTTCATCTTTTTGAAAGAACTGCATCGTTACTTTGTTATTAGGAAGATGACTCTCAACGATGTCTCTTGTCTTCAAAAAATAGACAGCAGAGAACCATCCTTCAGCTACACGTTCATCAAATTTAAATGTTTTATTTGTTAAGCGGCTGATTTCACCGTTCAGCTTACGTCCTATTTCCTTCATGACTAAACTCCTTAAACAATTGAGGTCGTTAAAATTTCATTCATAGTCAATCATATAAAATCGGGACCAAATGCACAAGCATTTAGAAAAATTCACACACAAGAACGATAGGTTTTACTCCATCATTTCTTGAATTTGCTGTTCTGTTAACAAGATATCTCTTGGCTTACTGCCCTTTTGTTCAGAAATGATCCCGTAATCCTCCATTTGATCAATCAAGCGAGCCGCCCGGTTATATCCTACTTTAAATCGTCGTTGCAGAAGGGAGGCACTGGCTCCATTTTGTTCGACCACGAATTGTACCGCTTCATCAAACAAAGCATCGGTATCTTCCTCTGATGATATTTGCTTGATCAGCTCTTCTTGATGGAACAGATAGTTTGGCGGAGCGATTTTCTTCACATAGCGAGTTACTCGTTCAATTTCGTCATCCGATACGAAAGCACCCTGTATCCGGCGTGGCTGGCCAGAACCGTTTTCAACAAAAAGCATATCTCCTTTACCAAGCAGCTTTTCCGCACCTCCAGAATCAATAATCGTACGTGAATCCACTTGGGAGGAAACGCTAAAAGCAATTCTAGTCGGTATATTAGCCTTGATCAGGCCGGTAATGACATCTACCGATGGTCTTTGCGTCGCTAAAAGCAGATGAATGCCGCAAGCTCTTGCCTTCTGTGCGATCCGGCAAATGGAATCCTCTACAT
>NZ_JRNX01000709.1 GCF_000786645.1 Halobacillus sp. BBL2006 | reverse complement strand
TATAAACAAAAGAGTGTGGCAGGCATTGGCAGTCTTTATGGATCGCCAATGGACTTGTGGAAATCGGTCGAAGAGGCGGACAGGGCACTGCGTTTCGGAATCGATCATCAACGTTCGCTCTATTACTTTGAGGATCTTGGAGTGGAATCGTTCATGTATGATTTACCTGAATCGATCAGGGAAGATTTTGTTCAGCGAAAGCTTCAACCTTCTGCGTTGGAATCAATTCCTGAGTGTTTCCATACCTTGGACACTTTTTATAAGAACAGTGGGTCCATTAAAGATACAGCAGAGGACCTGCATATTCATAAAAATACATTGCAATACAGGTTAAAGAAAGTGAGTGAAGTTACGGGGTATGATCCTCGTGATATTAATGATTCTACTTTGATTCAAATTGCCTTAGCGTTCTATCAAATTACCAAAAAGACATCCTGATGGATGTCTTTTTGGTTTGAATACTAAAAAACAGAAGTTAAATGAAGCATAAATTTAGTCTATGTAACATAGAAAATGGTCTGAATCTTTCATATGATAGCGTTAACAAATTTAGGAGGGACTAGAAATGAGCCAAAAAACAAAGGATACGATTCAGCAAAACCTCTATGAAGTGTACGGTGAAGAAAAAGGTGCTCGTATTTTGAAAGCGATTAATAATCTCGTTGATCAATATAAACAAGATGCCCAGCCAAAAGAATGGGTAGATGAAAAAGATGTCATGCTCATCACGTATGGCGACTCGATTAAAAACTCTGAGCAGAGATCGCTGCAAACATTAAAGGAATTTTTAAACGATTATGTTGGCAATACAATTAACTCAGTTCACATTCTACCATTTTATCCTTATACGTCTGATGATGGGTTCTCGGTACAAGATTACTTGAAGGTGAATCCGGAACTCGGAGAGTGGCAGCATATTCATCAGCTTGCGGAAGATTATGATCTCATGTTCGATGCTGTCATCAACCATATTTCAAGTAAGAGCGACTGGTTTTTAAGCTATTTGAAAGGTGATCCGGCTTATCAGGACTATTTTGTTGAGTCTAATCCTGAACTTGATCACAGTTCTATAGTGAGACCGCGTGCATTACCATTGCTCACCAAAGTTGAGCATGCGGAAGGGACGAAATATGTCTGGACTACTTTCAGCGATGATCAAATCGATTTGAATTATGAAAGTGAAACGTTATTTTTAGAAGTCCTTGAAATTCTTGCACAGTACGTTAAGCACGGCGCCCGTTACCTGCGTCTCGATGCCATAGGGTTTCTATGGAAACGCTTAAATACCACAAGTATCCATTTGGATGAAACTCATCGGATCGTCCAAGTGATGAGGGAGGTACTCGAAGAGATTTCCCCAGGTACCATAATCATTACGGAGACAAATGTTCCTCATAAAGATAACATCAGCTATTTTGGTGACGGATCCAATGAAGCCCATATGGTTTATCAGTTCCCTCTGCCACCGCTGACTTTGAATGCCTTTCTATCAGGGAATGCCAAACATCTTTCTGAGTGGGCGGCTTCACTGGAACCGACGAGTGACCACACTTCCTATTTCAATTTCTTGGCTTCCCATGACGGGGTAGGGTTACGACCGGTTGAAGGGATCTTAGATGAAAGGGAAGTTCAGGCCATGGTCGACCGTGTCAAAGAAAACGGTGGCTATGTTTCTTATAAAGATAACGGGGATGGAACAAAAAGCCCATATGAGCTGAACATTAATTATTTGAGTGCTTTAAAGAAAGGTGAAGAACCACAGCAGCAAACGGTTGAACGCTTTATCGCAGCGCAAACGATCTTGTTATCGGTGAAAGGCGTTCCGGGCATTTATATTCATAGTCTGTTAGGTTCTCAGAATGATCAAAACGGCGTTGAAGCGACAGGACGTAACCGTTCAATTAATCGTGAAAAATTACCAGTGCAAGAATTGAAGCAAGAACTGGAAACAGAAGGAAGCTTGCGTGAGACCATTTTCAATGGATTCCTGAAGAGGGTCGAGAAGAGAAAAGCTGAAAGAGCCTTCCATCCAAATGCTGAGCAGGAAGTACTTTTCCTAGACGATCGATTGTTTACAATAGTTCGAATCTATGAAGGAACAGGCGAGAAACTTTTAGCAATCGTTAACGTATCTGATCAACAAATAAACGTAGAGGTCGACTCTCTCGAAGCTCAGTTGGGGACTCGTGGGTTTAAAGATGTCATCTCTCAGTCTATCTATTCTCCAAATCTATCAACTCTTTCAGTCAATCCCTATCAGGCTATGTGGTTGAAGGAGGTCTAATCATGAAAATTATTGTTGCACCTGATTCATTTAAAGGCTCGATGAGCAGTGCAGAAGCATGTTCAGCCGTTGAAGCTGGCGTGAAAGCCTATAATCCTTCCTTCCATGTCAAGTCCATCCCGATTGCTGATGGTGGGGAGGGTACGGTGGAAGCTCTTGTCACAATCTTAGATGGCGAAATGATTGCAGAAAATGTCTTCGATCCTTTGGGACGAGAAGTAACTGCTGAATATGGATGGGTGGATGAGTCTAAAACTGCTATCGTAGAAACGGCCGCTGCGTCGGGGTTGCCGCGACTTCTGGGAGAAGAGCTGAATCCATCAAACGCTTCAACCTACGGTACAGGCCAGATTATTCAAGCAGCTCTTAAACGAGGAGCGGAACGAATCATCCTCGGTTTAGGAGGAAGTGCAACGGTGGATGCAGGTACGGGGTGCTTCCAGGCTCTAGGGGTGAAATTTTTAGATGATAAAGGCACTGAACTGAACATGAACGGCGGCGCTTTACAACGTGTAGCTGAAATTGAAACCGGTACCATATCCGCTCGTACAAGGCAGGTTGATTGGATCATAGCCTCTGATGTAACGAATCCGCTATTAGGTTCGGAGGGTGCCATTACAGTTTTCGGTCCACAAAAAGGAGTGACGCCTGAACGTTTGACTGATTTTGAATCAGGTATGGAGCGGTACGCTTCTGTAGTGGAGCAGCACACAAGAAAAGAAATGAGAAATCAGGTAGGCAGCGGAGCTGCTGGCGGCTTCGGTTTTACCTTATTCAGCCTCTTGGAAAATCTTCAAGTCGAAAGCGGATTTGAATTAATTTCGAGACTAGGAGAGTTAACTGAGCATATCAGTGGAGCGGATCTCGTAATCACAGGTGAAGGAAAGATCGATACACAGACACTATATGGAAAGGGCCCCATTGGAATCGCGCGAATAGCAAAGAAGATACATGTACCTTGTATCGCTTTTGCAGGAAAAATTGAAGGAGAATTGAGTGCGGCTAAGGATCAGGGTCTTTCTGCCGTCTTGCCGATTATAGATGAGCCGATGACGTTGAAAGAAGCAATGGAGTCCGGTCCTGAACTTTTGACTAAAGCAAGCAGGCGTTTGATGGAAATTTATCATTTGAAACAAGAGAAAGGTGATGTTCGTAAATGAGCAGTTTTACTTTAATCGATTACGCGATCTTTATTGTTTATATTCTTGGTACCGCTATAGTTGGTGCAGCTTTTGGTAAAAAACAGAAATCGACGAAGGATTATTTCCTTGGAGGCAGAAGTATTCCGTGGTGGGCCATTGGTTTATCTGTGATGGCGACACAAGCCAGTGCCATAACCTTTATCGGTGCACCCGGCTGGGGCTACGATGGCGGTCTAACACGAATGACTACGTTTATTAACGTACCGTTAGCCATGGCTTTCTTGATTGCAACCCTTGTACCTTTTTTCTATAAAACTGAAGTTTATACTGCTTATGAGTACTTAGAACGCCGTTTTGACGTAAAAACGAGAACGTTGACCGCTGCACTATTCCTGGTTGCACGTGGACTTGCAACGGGTGTTGTACTTTACGCCCCAGCACTTGTTCTATCTGTTGTAACTGGAATGGATCTAAGCGTCACCATAATATTGATGGCCGTGATCGCCGTATCTTACACGGTGCTTGGAGGAATCAGCGCGGTCATTTGGACAGATGTCATCCAAATGGTCGTTCTATGGGTCGGAGCTGGCTTGAGTGTTTTTGTTATTTTTCAAGATGTACCTGGAGGCTGGGGCGAAGTTATGAATACCGCTTCTCAGACAGGTATGCTTGATTCCCTCGATTTCTCTTTTGATTTATCAGTTGAGTACAGCATTTGGGCTGGTGTCATTGGTGGTTTCTTCTTGCATGCTGCCTACTTTGGTACTGATCAAAGCCAGATTCAAAGAGTACTTACAAGTAAATCGATTCGTGAAAGTAAGCTTTCACTTGTATTAAGTGGGGTTCTAATGATTCCTCAAATGCTTCTATTCCTTTTGATTGGTGTACTTCTTTACATCTATTATCAATATGCAGGCGATCCGAACGTTGAGAATTTAAACGAACTGTTTCCTCGCTTTGTTGTTAATGAACTTCCAGTCGGAATTTCAGGATTGATCATGGCCGGAGTATTCGCGGCAGCTATGTCCAGTCTAGACTCTGCGTTAAACTCTTTATCTGCCGTGTCAGTTCGTGACTTTTACAGTAAATTCTTTAAGAAAAATGCCTCTGAAGAGCACTACTTAAAAGCTTCCCGTTATGCAACGGTTTTCTGGGGGATTTATGCAACCATCTTTGCGTTCTTTGCAGGAAACCTTGGACCAGTAATTGAAGCCGTAAACAAAGTCGGATCTTACTTCTACGGAGCTCTTCTAGGTGTGTTCATTCTGGCAATCTTCACGAAGCGAGTGAATGGGACAGGAGCTTTTACTGGTGTCATTGCCGGAATGATATCTGTTTGGGCAGTAACAGCATTTGCAGAGATCTCCTGGTTGTGGAATAACCTCGTCGGAGCCGTTGTCGCTGTAGTAATCGGATATCTGGTAAGTAAGCTATCAAAAGCACCATCTGCTGAAAAAGTCGATGGCTTGACAATTGACCGCACCAATACAGATGTTCAGAAGAACCTTGCTTCTCGTGCTGAAGCGGCAAGCTCTGTTGAAAGTGTAAAAGCTGAGAAAAGTACGAAGAAATGGCCGCTTTACTTGGTCATCTACTTCTTCGTTGTCATCGCATTCTTACTTTACTTGCAAAACCTGTAGGAGGTTGAATCATGACAAACTACTTAAAACCGATCGTTGACCAACAGGAAGCAACCATGAAAATGAATGATTATCTTCGCTCCAACTGGTGGAAGAAAATCAGACAGACAAAGAAGTTGACTTCGATTGAGCAAGTCTATATT
>NZ_JRNX01000073.1 GCF_000786645.1 Halobacillus sp. BBL2006 | reverse complement strand
ATACGGCGGGTGATTAATTGGTTGTATTGACTGCCAAAATCAAGTACTAAGATCATTCCTTGGACTTGTTCCACTTTATTCCACTCCTTTTCCTTATCTATCATCATTTTGGTTCTGTTATCCAGCGCCAGGCCTTTTAACAAGGCGATTCAGCATTTCTAATAAAAAATGGATTTCTGCTAGAGTGGTCTTTTAATAAACCAACAACGAAGGCAGAAATCCATCCATGAAGATACACGTCAAGAGATTCCCACCTTCATAGTCAGGGCATTATCGGTGCCCCGGTAGAGACTCTCGAGCCTTATTCTCGAGGATATACGAAGGAAGAATGCGTCTAATTTTCATTCATTCTATCAACCGCACACACAGGAATCAAGACAATGCTTTTTTAATTAAATTTTCCCATAATTCAGTGACTTTCGGCCAACGTTCCCTATGACTTTCATTTCGGTATAAAAGACGTTCGTAATCATTGGTCAAACGGCGCATATCATTGGACTGATAATGTCGATCAACCACTCTCGCATATTCACGTAAAGTTTGCTGGGGATGACGCTTAATTCCTTTATGTTCCAGAACTTTCAATAAATACTGGTACGCTTTTTCGTACGTCTCTTCGTCCTGATTATTTCGATAACGTCTGATCAGTAAAGCAGTCATCCAACGATAACGCGTGAAGAACAAAATCGCTCCCGCAAGAATCAGGATCACGAGAAGTACCCATTTCCACGTATAGCTATTCTCACTGGAGCCGCCTATATTTTCTTGGTCCTGGCTCGCCTGCTCATCTTCGATTTGTTGAGGGTTACCCATATTATTTTCCGGGGTTTGTTGGTCAGGATTGGATGCTGCAGCATCTTCCCCTTCTGTATCAACCTCTGTGTAAAAATCAGCATTGTTGGTAAACCCTTTTGTAGGTTCAAAAGGAACCCAGCCGATATCAGGGAAATAAACTTCCACCCAGGAGTGGGCATTTCCACTTGTGACCTGGTAGACGTTCTGCACTTCTTCAGAATTATCCGTGCTCGTCGAATCCACTCTTTCCCCACCAGTAAAACCTTTCACCCATCGGGCCGGAATACCTTCAGATCTTAACAGGACAACCATCGATGTTGAGAAGTTATCACAATAGCCAAGCTGGGATTCAAATAAAAATTGGTCGACGTAATCCTGATTTTCCCGTGGAACAGGGACATCGGTCGTTGAATATTCGAAACCATTGGCAGAAAAATATGACTCGACCGCTTTTGCCCTGTCGTAGCGGTTATCTTCTCCTTCTACAATTGTACTAGCCAGGTTTTGGACGCGATTCGGCAGATTATCCGGAAGCTGCAAGTATCGATTACTGATATTTTCAGGGTCTTCTGTACCTGCTTCACGAAGCTGACTGTACTCAAAAGAAGGAAATTCATAGTCGATGGCAAACTCATTCCATTTTGCGGAAGAGTCACCTTTCAACGTATCCATTTCCCCTGTATTTTCGTGAAGACGCAGGTTGTAATTCGGCTGCACTCTATTCACGGAATTAATGCCATAAGGGTAAACAAGCTTTTTAAATGTTGCATCTGGAGTCATGCGAAGAAAGGCGGATTGTTCCTCGACCTCGACTTCATCAGAAAACGTTTCAAAAGGTATGTCATCGGTAGAAACGATACTCGCAGGCTCTTCAAGCGTATCTTCCCATCCTTTTCCGGTGTACGTATCCTTCGATTCAATTCTCCAATAGCGTTCCCCATCGGCTACAGCGGTAAAGACCGGTGTATCATCTTGGATAAAGGATCCACCTAAACGACTGTCATTTTCGCCATAACCGACTTTTTGAACGACACCACTCCCCCCCGGTCCTGGACCACCTGTTGCACTTTTCAAATAAGGGACAGGATCCGGCCATTGAGGATCCGGCTTCGGTGAAGCGTAGCCTGCTACGGTTGAAAACAGGATAACGACGACAAGCGGCAACGCCCACAGGTGAGCTTTTTTCATTCCATAAAAGGGAATGGCTTCCTTATCCATTTCTTTAGAAAAGCTGGACAAGCCTAGAGCTGCCATCGCAAGAATGAAGGTACGGATAATTGCCCACTGACCGTCATACACGGTAAACGTGTCAATAACAGTGACATAAATAAGTGTCATCAGAACGAAAACAAACATCCGTTTTGCCACAATAAACCAGTAATACAATAGATAGCTCATCAACCATAACAGAATGAGGAACAGAAGACTTCGAAACAACGGTGTCATCTGCCACCACTCTTGCGTTTGGATTACCTGAACATTGAAAATAAGTTGATCGTAAATGAGCGAAAACCAATTGCGTGTAAAGATTGTTTCAGCTATATAAAGTCCGTCAATAATGAAAGCCATCCCGATCAATTTAAGCGGCATGGAAAGCCACCATTGAACTTGTAAAAATGAAATGAAGAAACAGAACGCACCATAAATGAAAAAAATCGTGACATCATTGGTGTTCGTTACTGTTTCAAGCGGTCTCAGCCACTCACAAAACAGCAGGAAGCCCGTAATGTAAATGATGAGCCTATAGATGAACGTTTGTTGATCTTGAGGTTGCTGCATTATGTGTTCACCTCGAATTCAGGTTGGATCAGCTGCTCTTCAGACAGCACATTGACAAGGATCCCCTGATTCTTCATCTGTTTGATGACCTGGTGATCCTGAAACGTCATCTGCTTATGAGGACGTATATAGAAAAAGACGAGACGCTTGCTCTTTTTTGACAACTTGACGACAGCTTGCTGAATATCTGCATCCAGTTGATGGCTTACGATCATTGCGATAATCCCCGCCGGTATTTGTGAACGTTCACGCTCCAGCTGCTGAGCAAAAGGCGTCCTTCCAATCGGCCGGATTTTTGCCAAATGCCCCTGAATCATCTGCTTATGAGTGTAGTCTTGTTGGAAAGGAAAATAACCTCTTCCGTCCCCTAGCGTCATAAAAGCCATTTGGGAGGATTTCGTGTGAAGTTCACTCAATAAGGACGCGCTGAACTCAACAGCTCCTTCAAAGCTTACAGGGTTCATTGCTGGATGATAGACGGCATTCAAAATAACGAGCATATCCACACTTTTTTCCTGCTCGAACTCTTTCGTCATCATTTCATTTTTCCGGGCAGTTGTTTTCCAGTCCACCCATGCAAACCGATCTCCCGGCATATATTCACGAACACCGGTCACGATGTTCGTATTTTTTTCATTCAGCTTAAATGAAGGACTCGCTCCCTGCTCAAAGCTGTACACACGTTCTTTCAATTTCACAGGGCGTTGAAAAGGAAAAACGAGTAAACGGTTGTCGAGCATGTATACATGTTCTTTCTTAACGAAACCGAAAAAATCACCCGTTTTCACACGGACCGCTTTCAAAAAGTGTTCCCCACGCGGCACCTGCTCCAATGAATACCTATAATGAATACTTTTTCGGAACCACGGAAACATGACCCGTTTAATGATTCTGTGCTCGTCCATGATATCCGGTTCATCCATCTTTCGGTATTTTTCCAGATGGTCATCTTTTTTCTTCAAAGATTCGGGCAAGTATTCCTCGATAACACAATAGTAAATTGGAAACGGGAATCGACGGGTCAAGGTAACTTCGACATCGACTCTCTCCCCGCCTGTAGCGATTCGCTTCGAAAGGTCCCGATTGATTTTCCAGTCATGTATCGGATAGAGAAGAACCCCCAGCATATAGACAAGAAAAGGGAGAAAAGCATAGAACAGAAACCAGCTGACGAACCCTCCCTGGAACATCGCATAAGAAAATAGTACACCGAACAATAGAGCCACGACGATCAGCTTAGCGATGAATTGAAACGTTTGCCTCATTCACTGATATTCCTTTTAACTGGAATAGAGGTAGACGAAACTAACTCTTGTACAATATCCTCGGCAGTGGTTCCTTCGAATCTAGCTTCTGACGTCAAGATCATACGGTGACAGAGGACGAAAGGAGCCAGATATTGCACATCATCTGGTACAACATAATCACGATCATAGATAAAAGCATACGCTTTTGCCGCTTTCATTAAAGCGATCGACCCACGAGGGCTCACACCTAAGTACACGCCGTTGTGGTTACGCGTTCCTGTTGTCAATTCGATGATATAATGGTTGACCGTTTTATCGACATAGACCTCTTCTACTTCTTTTTGCAGACCAATCAGTTCTTCGCGGGTCATTACTGAAGAGATTAAATGAATGGGGTGCGCTCCAGAAGTCCGAGAAAGCATTTCCATCTCCTGCTTCGGCGTTGGATACCCCATCTTCATTTTTATGAGGAAACGATCCAACTGTGCTTCTGGGAGTGGGTATGTTCCTTCATATTCAATCGGGTTCTGAGTCGCCATAACGAAGAACGGATCACTAAGCGGGACAGGACTTCCATCTACCGTTATACTCGTTTCTTCCATACCTTCCAGTAAGGCGGATTGGGTCTTTGGCGATGTACGGTTAATCTCATCCGCTAAAACAACGTTCCCAAGAATTGGACCTGGTCTGAATTCAAACTCCATATTCTTCGGATTATATATAGAAACACCAGTGACGTCAGAAGGAAGCAAATCTGGAGTGAACTGGATCCGTTTGAAGTCACAGTCCAGTGACTTGGCCAGCGTTTTGACGAGCATCGTTTTTCCGACACCTGGAACGTCCTCCAGTAGTACATGACCTTTCGCCAATAACGCGACAAGGCTTAATAATGCCGCTTCCTCTTTCCCGATCATCACTTTATTAATATTGTTCAAAACTTCCGATATTTTCGGCTGCAGTAAAAAAGTTTGCTGAGTCATTCGGTGTACCCCTCTCTTCCTTATACACTATTTTCAGAAAAATCACTCTCATTCTAACTATACTATATACCTGCTTATGGGACAAAACATGTGAATGAATGGATATTAAAGGAAAATTTTTATGGGTTTGTCAACCCAAAAAACATCAATGTAATCCTCGTAAAGAGAGTACTCCGACTTATTTCATAATTTAATATAAATAATTAAGAAAAAAGCGGAAATTCTGCTTACCGTCTTCCTAAAAATTAAAAAATGCTATTTCCTATATTTTCACATTGATGAACACGAGAAATCGCAAAAATTACTTTTTCAACTAAAAACCCCTGGATTTTTTTATTTTTTCAAGGTGATCTCTAACCAAAATACAAGCATACAATGAACTGCTTAGAAAGAATAAAGTTTAAAATATTGCTATAAGAACGCTCTCAAAATCGAATTTTATTGGTATGTACAACTATAAAGAGTAGTGGTAAGATAAACGTAATTAGTTCCTATATACTAATTATAAAAATCGACATTGATACTTTTATACTATGTAAAATCACATCAATTCTTGACATTTCATGAAGAAAAGGAGTGAAATAACATGGGAAAGACAGTCATTCTTGAAGAAAAAATTGAATATACAAGATGGAAAATGTATGAAGCATACCTAAATAATACGGATTATCAAGAAGTTCTACGGCTTTCACAAAAACTAGATCATCTGCTAAATCAGTTAAAAAGCGCTTAAATTTCCAAAATAAAAGGCCCCAGTTTACCCCAGGGCCCCGCCACCTATACCTATACAAACCTTCGTCTCTTTTAAATGATCTCTATTTTGAGATGGCTTACCATTAAAATACCATATAATTCTAAATGGTGTTAGTGTTTTCACAGAAATTCCTCAATTTAAAGAATCTCAAATGGAAAATAATTTAACCATTATCATCTTTCCTCTTTTATATCGAAAAAGCTCCTTCTATAGAGGCCGGCTCTCAATTTCCATTCATTCATATTCCTTCGTGAAGTCCTTTGTACTCCTCACCGTATCAATTGGGCGCACATACTGCTCAATTTGCTCACGTTTCGGCTCCAGCTTTGGAGGCAGGGAAAGCATTTCACCAAGAGTCTCATAAGGCTCATCACCCATGAAACCAGGTCCATCCGTTGCAAACTCAAACAAAATCTGTGGAGCTACATTCACATACAGGGAACCGAAATAGTGACGATTCACAAAGCCGGATGTCCGGAAACCGAAGCGAGGCATCCATTGCTCCCATGCCTCTAATGCATCACGATCATTTACACGAAAGGCCGCATGGTGAACGGTTCCATATCCTTGTCGTGCAGGCGGAAGGATGTTGTTGTACTCAACGATCACTTGCGCACCATTCCCCCCTTGACCAACTTCAAATAATCGCAAGGCTCCTTCTTGAGCGATCTCTCTGAATAAAAGTACTTTTTCCATCATGTCTTTGAAGTAATTTATGTTATCGACACGCACGTGCAAAGGTCCCAGTCCGACGATGGCATATTTTAATGGAATGGGTCCGTTTTGCCATGGCTTACCTGCAGGAACTCCCTCATTATTCTCGTCTGATATTAACTCATAAGATTGGTCGTCAAAGTCAACAAAAGGAAGGATCTTCTTACCGAATCTTTCTTGGATGCCTTTATGTTTCACCTCAAGACGATCAAATCTTTTCTCCCAGTAGCTTAGAGCATCGTTACTTGGCACACGGAAGGACGTCCTTGAAATCTCATTCGTTCCATGGGATCCTTTAGGAATGCCTGGAAAATCGAAAAATGTCATGTCCGTGCCAGGGTTACCTTCGTCATCCGCAAAGAACAGGTGGTAGGTCTGGATATCATCCTGGTTTACTGTTTTCTTAACAAGCCGCATCCCAAGAACATACGTGAAAAATTCATAATTCTTTTCCGCACTGCTCGTAATCGCCGTTACGTGGTGAATCCCTTTCAGTTCGTTCATATTCATTCCTCCATATTAGTACTGAATTTTTATGTCTACCGTTCGTTTGTGATTATCTCAGTTTCAAGATAAATATATTATGGATTTTATTATTTGTCAATTTCTGTGTCTCAAACAAACCCTTATATAGAAAAAGCTCCGCAGGTCCCCCTGCAGAGCTCTCTCTTAATTATTTTGCTTCATTTACTTCATTCATTCCATTCTGATTACCGATCTGCCACGTTCCTAGACGGCGCGGGTCGCCTCCCCCGTACATTTGGATGACATCTCCGTTCGTCCTTATTCCTAAACCTTGAATGCCCCCGTAATAAACAGGAGAATCATGAGTGATAACGGAATAATCCATTTCACTTCTCAAGCGGTTGACGGCAGCTTGATCAATCATTTTTTCCAGGTGAACCACATTATCGGCCGTATAAAAACGAGAGCGGCTGATCGCTTGTTGGAGCGTGAGAGGTTCCCCTGTATCCTGGTTAATGCCATATTCATACTGCATAAGCGTCTGGATTAGCATTGCCGGGATTCTTTTCCCGCCAGGTGAACCGATACCGAGTACCGCTCGTCCATCCTCTGCAAAAATAAGCGGAGAAACGAAGGAACGTGGTCGTTTGCCTGGTTCGTATTCATTCATAGATCCTTCAGCAGTATCGAAATTGATTAATTGGTGGTTCAAAAAGAACCCATTTGCATACAGTCCAGAACCGAAGAACTTCCCAAGTGAATTCGTTGCCGATACCATCATGCCATCCTTATCGACGACAACAAAATGGGTCGTATTTCTTGTATCTTGTTTTTCCCCAGGAGAAACAAATAGCTCATTGAAACTGGTCAATGACTGACCCCCGACGGAAAACTCTTCTTCAAACAATTTTTCCGCATAACTTTTAGAAGTCAATTTCTCCTGTTCTACTTCTTCAAACTGGGGATCACCAAGCGTATAAACCCTGTCTGTGTAAACGCGGTTGACCACTTTATTCACCAGATGGATATAGAGATCCTGGTACTGTACCTCATTCACTACCTGCTCCATACTTGTCGGCAGTCCCTCCGCAAGAAAGGCTGGCAGTTCACCATTGGCGTTTTCGAACTCTTCTCTCAGCACTTTTTCCAGATTACCTTCGAGCTGCTCAATCATCTGTAACGCTTGAATGACGATGATTCCGGACGTTGGCGAGGAGCCGGAGTAGACCTTCTGTCCCTTAAAGTTCCCAACTGGAGCTGGGCGCTTCCCTACTTCATACGCAGCCAGGTCATTCGCTCCGAATCCGACCTTGGCGGATAGCTCTTCCGCAATGGCTCCTTCATAAAAGGCTTCCGGCCCTTGGTCCTGGAGCTGCTTCAACGTATCCGCCAACTCTTTTTGTACCAGCGTATCATTGATCTCAAGCGCTCGCCCTTCCGGATAAAACATGTTGTAAATCTCTGGATTTTCATTACCTGTCTGAATAAAACGTCTTGAGTTCTGCAATTGTTCGTGGAAAATACGACCGACTTTGATACCTTCCTCACTATGGGTGACAGCATCATCCAGCAGCGTACTCCATTCTACATTATTTCCGTAATCATCATAAATGGCTTCCATTCCTTTTACAAAACCAGGAATTGCAATGTCTCTTTGCGGCTTCGCACCACTGACTGGTGCTGCTTCTCGGTAGTCGTAGGTCATCGCCTTTTCACCCGGCTCATGAATGACCATTTGGCCCCCGCCTCCGATTCCAGAGCCGTAGGGTTCCACAACATTGAGAACGAAAGAAACCGCAATTGCCGCCTCCGCTGCATTTCCGCCCTCATTCAATACCTTCATTCCCGCCTCCACGGCAAGTGGATGAACCGCGCTGACTCCGTAAACAAAAGCTTCTTCTTCACCTGATGTATCCACTTCTAAGGTTTCTACTCTATCTTCTAAAGTATAAGGTTCGCGGAACTGATCGAACTCGTCTTCAAAATAGAAATTCCATCCTACTAATCCGACGAAAACGATAGCAGCCACTATATAGGTTAGTCTTAAATAGTTCAAAAATACAGCCCTCCTATCCTTCGATGACTCCTGCCTCTTTCAAGTCGATAATCAAACGATCATTTTCCATACGCCAATATTGTGGATCCAAGTCCTTTCTGAGCGTTCTGAAAATACGAAAATTCCGTAGTGGCTCCATAATTCCATTCGTCTCTCGCGGGCGTGTATCAGAGATTTGCATAGGGACAAACGAAAGCTCGATCCCTCCATCATTGAGAAAATCCAGCTGAGCCATTGTTGAGTCCTTCGTTCTCGACCACCCTTGATCAAAGACAAAATTCCCCAAACTGTTCATGACGATAGCGGTTTTATCCGGGTCCTCTGGATCATTTGGATCGCCTTCAATATGTACGCGTGTGACAGGTTCTAATACGTGAGGGTGGTGACCGATGATGACGTCTGCTCCCATATCTGTCATCAAATAGGCGAGTGTTTCCTGATCAGTATTGGCTCGCGCCTGATACTCTGCTCCCCAATGCGAATGGACCATTACGACATCGGCTTGCTCGTTGGCCTCTCGAATTCTGCTCTGCAATACATCCAGCCCGGAATTCGTGAGTACACCGCCGACGTATTCGCTTGCACTATAACCTTGTACGAATACATCAGTAAAACCAAGAATCGCGATTCTTCTTCCGTCGGCGTCAAAGTAGTGGATTTTCCCTGCATCCGTCAACGTTTCTTCTTCACCGAAAAGTTCATCAGAAGGATTGAGGGCCTTCCCTATTCCTAAGAGGTCAACATCTACTTTCTCCATATGCTTCAATGTTTCTTCTAATGAAAGACTTCCATAATCCATCGTATGATTATTGGCGAGGTTCACAGAGTCAAACCCAGCCTCTTCAATCGCTTGTTCTGCGCCTTTTTGGGCATACAAATGGATCGCCTTATTTTGCAATTCGAAGTCTTCCATAACGGTCTTCACTTTTGGATCTTCAGTATCAATGATAGGGTTCTCAAAATTTCCCGTTACATAATCAGACTGATCCAAAAAAGGAGACACGTATTCAAAGACTCGCCCTGGCGATTCCCCGCTTCTTAAGGCAGCTTCACGGACGTGACGTCCGAGCATAATGTCACCCACCATCGATATGCGGAAGTCAACGTCGTCCGGTCTTGTGTTTTCAGGTATCGAAGGCTGATCGAGCCATTGATGCCCGAAAAAAGGTATGGATAGGATCACAAGCAAAATCAGCGAGTGCTTGACCGCCTTCTTCTGATGTTTTTTCGTCCAAACTTTCATTTTGTATTTCAAGTCTTTTTCTACCATGAATACGCTCCTCTAAAACAAGCTATAAGCCGTAACTAACACGAAGGTGACAAAGGCGATCACGAATGTTGCACTAAACGTCGGCAGGACGCCTTGCTTTTGAATGGAATTGGCAAGCAGCCCTGGAACGATGACTCCTATCCCCCGAAGTTCCATAACAGGAAAAGGAGTGAGTGGATACAAGTAATCCATTGACATCTTCATGAGGACACCAACCGTCAGCATCGCCGCAAACTTCCTTCGTCCATATAACACCGTGAACCTTGAAAGCACCTGTGAAACGAGCAAGTATGTAATCAAACTGATCAAGCCTACGACCAATACATACATGACTTGATCAAAAATCAACGCTAAGTAGCCGGGAACAACCAGGCCTGCAGGCATAATCCCCGTTTTCTCAGCGTACAGCAAACTTAAAAGCACACCAATGACAATCGCAATATATAAATCAGTACCGAACAATAGATCTCCAACTCCTTTTTAAGGTGCCATCACACTATTTATTTGTTGTTTGTAACTTCTTTTCTCGAAGGGATTTTTCGTCGATCGAAGGTTCAATCACATCTTCTTCCCATCCTGTAGCATAATCCGAAAGCGACGGAACCACTTCCAAGTCTTGAACCGCAGCCGCCAGTTCTTCCCCACCGCCATTGATGTTCCCGATACCATAAATCACACTGTTGCCGGGAAGCTCTTGCAAATGTTTTACAATGACGTCCGTTGAAGACTTTTCTAGATTGACAAGACTATCAACGGAGATTTTCCCTTCTTCATAGGCTTGAAGAATTGGCTGCACACTTTCTCCCATTATGATAAGACGATCCATTTCTATATATGGAAGTACTTTTTCTGCAAAATCAATCGTTCTTTCGACGCGATCACTTCGGCAGTTCATTACGATCGTGCTTTCATCGGAAGGATAATCAAGCTCTAGAATCCGCTCCCAAATATTCAAGGTGGATGTTACATCGTTTGCAGCAAAACCATTGAAGAAATACTTCGGAGCTCTTTTCTTACCGAATCGGTGGACGCGCATCGCTCCTGGATCAACCGGTGCTTTTAGCATACCTTTAAGAGCCACTTCCCGATCAATCTCCAGTATATCCGCTACCGCTAACGCCAGAGCAGCATTTTGTGGAAAAATCATAAAGGGGAATTTCTTCAAATAAGACTCCTCAACCGTGCTTTCGTCTGCTACAACAACCTGTGAGCCTTTCTTTGCAGCTATTTTTTCAAAATATTCCTGATAAGGTGTTTCAGGAATGACAACATACCCATTCTCCGGGATCGTCGAACTGAATGCCTCTGCAATGTCATCGAGGGTCGGCCCCATGACATCCAGGTGGTCCTCAATCACATTGGCAATCACCGTTATGTTCGCCTTCACAAGTCGTTCCTGGAACACCCTTTGGTATTCAGGGTTGACCGCCATGCATTCACTTACAAAGGCATCTGCTTTTCGATCAACGACCTTTTTGACCATTTTCATCTGTTCG
>NZ_JRNX01000708.1 GCF_000786645.1 Halobacillus sp. BBL2006 | reverse complement strand
TTTGTTTATGATCTTACTTGCGGACCAAATTTGCCTGTTTGAAAATCAAGAAATGCTTTTTTTACTTCTCCCATTGTGTTCATTACAAATGGTCCATGTGCCGCAACTTCTTCTCGAATAGGCTCTCCTGAATAAACGAGTACCCGTGAACGACTGTTAGCGTGAATAGATAGTTCACTTTCATTCTCTTCCTTTGCAGAATCATCATAAGTCAAAGTCGCAGTCCCTGTTTTCTTCAGGTTTTCTTTTTGTTCACCGAAATCCATATCCCCTGATAAGACATAAAGAAAAGCGTTGTGGTTAGCTGGAATAACGTGCGTATAGGAAGCTCCAGGTTCAAGTGTAATCTCTGCCAACGTCATCGGCACCGCGGACTGAAGCGGACCTTCGACACCTGCTGCATTTCCTGCATAGACACGTACCTCTGCACCATCGAAGGAGACAAGCTCTGTCGCGTCTTTCCGGATATCCTGATAACTCGGCACCATATCTTTTTTATCTTTTGGAAGATTGATCCATAACTGCAAAGTATGCGCGATATCATCATCAACCGCTTCTTCCGCGTGACGGGCACCAGCCCCAGCATTCATATATTGCACATCGCCTGATTCGAGGATGCCGTGACCGCCTCGATTATCAATGTGCTCCAACCGTCCGTCAATGACATACGTTAGCGTTTGAAAGCCACGATGGGGATGATCAGAAAATGTTCCTCGTTTGAACCAATCCTCAGCCATCAATAAAAAAGGATCAAATTCCTGCCAATGACCAGGTTCTAGTATCATTCCTTTTTGAACAGCTGGGAAATCCATCTCATTATAGTTCACGTACCATTTTTTCTTCACTTCCCTCTTCATCATTGATCACTCCTAAGCTCGTATTACAATAAAAAATACCAACGAAAAGGTTTGAAATCAAGACAAACGCTTCGTTGGCTTCTTCGGATAGATCGTAATCATTCGATACATTAGCAAGCTGAAAATCGCAAAAAACAACAGGGCGCTTACACCATCAGGTATCGCAATATTTTTTAATACGACACTTAAAATTAACGGCAGTGTTGCAGCGTAAGCCGTGAGCTTCCATAATTGCTGATACGTCATTTTACGGCCGAGCACTTTTCGTAATAAGAGAGCGCCACCAGCCAGGATTGAAACTCCAATGAGAATCAAAAAAATGATGAACAACGGATAAAAAACCATCACCTGGACGAGATACTGCCCACGTGAGACTTCTGTCAGATTCGTATCCAGGTTTTTTATAGTACGAATCATATCCGGTAAGAACAAGATCGCTAAAAGCATGAATAAATAGACAATTGTATTCGTCATTCCTTTACGGTTCAACCGGAACATCGCTTCTTTTTTCGGTAAACGTAAACTATTGATCAATGAGTCAATAAACCCCATGTTCTTCTCCTACCTTAGTCGGCATATACAGCCAATTCTTCTTCTATCTTAACACGGATTTTGTCCAATGCTTCTTCTGATGTTTTTGCAAAAACTCGAGTACCATTCACAATGGCGTATGGTCTTAGCGCGCACATCCCACAATAGGAAAGGCATTCGTTCATGAGTACCGCCACTTCAGGGTATTCGGACTCAATAATACCTTCAATATCAAGTTCCGTGATCAAATTCCCGTCACACACTTCGACTACGACTACCCCCATGGTTGAATACTCCTTTCTATGATGACTTTATTCCAGCCCTAAAATCAGTCGAGCCTCACGCTCGTCCTCTTTCATTTGTTCGACTAATACCTCCACACCCTTAAAATCCACTTCATCACGTAAATGGCGTAAAAACTTAATACGTACATTTTGGTTATATAAGTCTCCTGAATAATCGAGGAGATACGCTTCCACTTTATAGGAATCGCCGTTGACCGTGGGGCGATATCCGGCACTAATCAATGTGTAATAATGTTCGGGCGACTCTTCGGAAATCTGCACAACACCCAAATAAACCGCAGGCTTGACCTCAACGTATTCTTCAATTCCGCCGAGGTTTAGCGTGGGAAAGCCAAGCTCTCTGCCTAGCTGTTCGCCTTTTTCTACTACGCCTGTCAACTCGAATGGCCTTCCGAGCATCGCCTGGGCAGCTTCCATACGACCTTGCTTAACAAGAGAACGTATTGTGGTACTGCTTATTTTTTCACTGTTCAATTTCACTATTGGCAGAATCGTAACGGGAATATCTAGTTGACGGCAAAGGTCTGCGAGTCCCTCAGCATCTGAACCTCTGCCCTTTCCGAACCGGAAAT
>NZ_JRNX01000707.1 GCF_000786645.1 Halobacillus sp. BBL2006 | reverse complement strand
GGAGTCATAGTCGACGAAGAAGGCAAAGCGGTCGATGTTAAACTACGTGAACGTTCTGTTGCAGAGCGTTTAATAGAAGAGTTTATGCTGGCAGCAAACGAAACCGTCGCGGAGCACTTCCATTGGATGGAAGTTCCGTTCATCCACCGAATCCACCAGGACCCTGACGAGGAAAAACTGCAGAACTTCTTTGAATTTGTTGCGAACATGGGGTATGTGGTCAAAGGAACGGCAGACAGCGTTCACCCGCAGGCGCTGCAAAAAGTGCTTGAAGAAGTCAAAGGCACGCAAGAAGATATGATCATCTCAAAACTGATGCTTCGTTCTATGCAGCAGGCAAAATATGATCCTCAAAGCTTAGGGCACTTCGGACTTGCTACAGACTTTTATACGCATTTCACTTCTCCGATCCGCCGTTATCCGGACTTAATCGTACACCGCCTTATCCGTACGTATCTTGTTGAGAAGAAGCTGGATTATAAGACCCGGAAACACTGGAAGGACCAAATGCCTGAGATTGCACGCCATTCATCAGAGATGGAACGTGCAGCCGTCGATGCAGAGCGGGAAACGGACGACTTGAAGAAAGCTGAATTCATGCAGGATAAAATTGGTGAAGAATTCGAGGGCGTCATCAGTTCGGTTACAAGTTTCGGTATGTTCGTTGAACTCCCAAATACCGTCGAAGGCCTTGTCCATGTTAGTACGTTGACCGATGACTATTATCAGTTCCACGAAAAACAGTTCGCCATGATTGGAGAGCGCACTGGCAATGTATTCCGAATCGGTGACGAAGTAACCATTCGTGTGACAAATGTAAATCTTGACGAACGCGTCGTCGATTTTGAAATTGATGGGATGAAGCCGAGAAAAGAAAGAAAGCGTCCTGAACGGCCGAAACAGATTAAAACGGATAAATCACCGCGTAAGAAAGAGAAAAATAAGCAAAAAGGAAACAAACCTTTCTACCGAAATAAAGGCGTACCGAAAAAAGGACGCAAGAAGAAGAAATAAAAAGAACGCGCGGGGCATCCCCGCGCGTCTTTTTATGCACTCAATATTTGTTTTACTTGAGCTAAATCCTGTTGATTCAAAAAGCCTTCTGAGCGGTTTACGTCTACATCTACGTAGCATGACCACTTAGAAAGTTCATTGTCATCAATTTGAGTATTGTTGACAATGATACCGTTTTGTTCAGAACACACTTGATACGTGACGAATAGTTTATCCTTCATCAATTGATCATCATGAGTAACGGATACAATCGTCCAGCGATCTTTGTCTACTTCCACCCAGTCTTCGGCTAAAGTGTCTTCTACTGTTGGCTGGTAGACGGCAGGCTCATTGTGGTCAAAATAGCGGATGCGCCCTTTCTCATCTTTTATAATATATCCTTCGAACGCCCAGTCTTTACGTTTTAGCGCTTGACCTTTATTCAGCTTATCAGCGGCATTTAAGAAGTTCATAGTTATTTATTCCTTTCTCGCAATGAAGTATTACAGAAAGGATTTTATTAACTCGTAAAGCCAGTGTCAATCCATTTGCGATCATTTTTTAAAAAAGCTGTTTTAAAAGATAGTGTGGACACTAAAAGTTATTCAGCATAATTGCAGGGTTGTGGAAGAATCGATTTCGAGATTTTTTGCGGGGTTCTAAGGGCGGTTGGGAACGACTCGCTTTCCGTGGGCGTGTGCTGAGCCTCCTCAGGCTGCCGCCTTCCGGGGATAAGGGGGCTTTAGTCAAATCAAAATTTCAACAAAGTTCATTAACAAGATTGTAAAAGCAATTACTTAGGGTTTTTCCATAACCCATACAAAACCCAGGGGTCTTGAACGTCATAGGCCCTTAAATCAGGAATGCTTTTGAACCCTTGATCTGAGAAATCAATCCAGCATCCTACATTGTATGGGTTACGGTTCCAGTGCTCCATAAGCGTTGCAAAAAAT
>NZ_JRNX01000706.1 GCF_000786645.1 Halobacillus sp. BBL2006 | reverse complement strand
TACAGCGGACGCTGGTCGTCTGCACCGCGCAAAATCTCAAGACCTTTTACAAAAAGTGGACAGCGCAGTTTTAGATGCTAACGTTCCTGAAAAACTTCGTGATGAAGAAGGCCAATGGTTCGGGCTCACAAAACGTGCGCGTATTATTGCTTATCACAAAGAACGAGTAAATCCCGAAGATATTCAAACGTACATGGACTTAACAAAGGATGAATTCAAAGACAAAGTGTTAATCCGTTCTTCTTCAAACATCTATAACCAATCCCTTCTCGCTTCTATGATTGCTTTAGAGGGTGAAGAGACAGCTAAGGAATGGGCGCAGGGTATTGTAGATAATATGGCCCGCGAACCAAAAGGCGGAGACCGTGACCAGGCGAAAGCTGTAGTTGCCGGTGAAGGTGACGTGGCAGTAATGAACACATACTACCTCGGTAAATTATTAAACTCTGAAGACCCTGAGGAAGTAAAAGTTGGCGAGCAGCTTGGAGTCATCTTCCCTAACCAGGATACGACAGGTACTCACGTTAACATCAGTGGAGCCGGCGTGGCAGCCAGCAGCAAGAACAAAGAACAAGCACAGAAATTAATAGAATTCCTAACCACAGAAGATGCGCAAAAACAATTTGCTGAAGCAAACTACGAATATCCAGTGAATCCGAATGTTGAACCTTCTGAATTGCTGAAAAGCTGGGGAGAGTTCAAAGAACAAGACATTAATCTATCAGAGCTTGGCGAAAACAATGATCAAGCTGTGAAGATTATGAATGAAGTAGGCTGGAAGTAATTTCACTCTATATTAAGTGCCGTACCCTTCACCTTAAGGTACGGCACTTGGTATATATACATTTCTACTGAGAACTGTTATCATTTTGGTGTATGGTCAATGTTGAATAAAAGGAACCTGACAGGCTTCTTTTATTGAAGATTGAGCTTACTTAGATGTACTAAAGGACGTGTCACGCTTGAAGCTTATACGCAAACTACCAGGATATATGAACATATGGTCCCTGCTCAGTCTCATCATTGTCATATTAATCTTACTTCCTAATGTGACGATTCTTATAAACTTTTTCACTCAAAAAGCTGAAAACTGGAGTCATATTCAAGAATTCATTCTTCCTGATTTATTAAAGAACACAAGCTTGCTTATCATTTTTACAGGTTTTTTGACGATTATGATTGGAACAAGTCTAGCGTGGCTGGTTTCAGCCTACGATTTCCCGATGAAGCGTTTTTTCAAGTGGGCACTGATTTTGCCCCTTGCCATTCCACCCTATATTGCCGGCTATACGTATAATGGAATCTTGAATTATACAGGCGTCATTCAGACGAC
>NZ_JRNX01000705.1 GCF_000786645.1 Halobacillus sp. BBL2006 | reverse complement strand
CAGTAGCAGCCGGAGCATGCGGTCAAATTTTGGCGTGTCTTGAAGAAAGCGTGAAGTACTGCCATGAAAGAGAGACGTTCGGCAGAGAAATAGGCAAGCATCAGCTAGTCCAGCAAATGATTGCCAAAATGGAAGCAGGCTATCAAATGTCCCGTTTGCTTGTCTTTCGAGCTGGCGACTTGAAGAATAAAGGGAAAAGGAATACGAGAGAAACATCGCTTGCGAAATGGCAGGCGTGCGATTTTGCCAATGAAGCTGCCAATGATGCCGTGCAAATCCACGGTGCTTACGGCTACTCCAATGAATATCCGGTGGAACGCTTTTTACGAAACTCGAAAGCTCCTGTTATTTATGAAGGCACAAGAGAAATCCACACCGTCATGCAGGCCGAATATGTGCTGGGGTATCGGTCTGATAAGCCGCTTTCCAAACCGCTTCCTGCCTGGCCGTATAATGAAGTGAAAGAAGAAGTAGAACGTTAAACAGAAAAAACCACCCGAAGGCGGTTTTTCTGTTTTTATGAAGTGACTGCTGGTTCTTCTGCAGCGACTTGTTGCAAACGCTGGCGTTTCGATTTTCTGAAATGAAGCAGCTCGTAGAATACGGGCACGATCACAAGTGTTAAGACCGTTGCTCCTGAGAGTCCTCCAATGACGACGACGGCCAATGATTTAGAAACAAGGCTGCCATCTTCCGTCGGGCCAAAGAGGAGCGGAAGCATCGCGCAGATCGTCGCAATCGCCGTCATAATGACTGGGCGGAGACGCGTACCACATGCTTCAATGATGGCATCGCGAATAATCATCGTCTCTTCATTCTGCTTCACGCGGTCAATCAGAACGATGGCATTCGTAATGACGACACCAATCAACATAAGCGCTCCGATTAGAGCGGTCGGATCTGCAGGAACACGGAAGATCAACAGTCCGAGAACGGCACCTATGGAAGCGAGCGGTAAAGTGATCAGTATGGCTAACGGAGCTTTGAATGTCTTGAAAGTCAGCACCATAATTAGATAGACAATCAGGATGGACGCAAGCATTGTGAGACCGAGGTCCTGGAAGTCACTCGCCTGCTGCTCAGCCGCTCCACCTTTGTCAATAGATGTTCCGGCTGGCAAGTCGATCGAGTTTAACTCTTTGTCGATTTCTTTTGAGATGACGGAAAGCTCGGTCGGATCTACTTCAGCGGTTACACGGACGTATAAGTCTCCATCTTTATGAAGAATCGTGCTCGGCTTCTCCTCTTGAGAAATCGTAGCTACGTCAGAAAGAGGAACCGCTCCTGAGTTCGTAGCGAGAGTCAGTCCTTTGAGATCCGACATCGAATCCGAATTCATACCTGCATTTAGGAAAACAGGGGTTGTTTCTTCATCCAAATTCACGGATCCGATCGGCTGCGGATTAATTAGTGAACGGATTTGCATCGCGGTCTGCTGAGCGTTCGCTTTCTCAGTATTGACTTCAACCGTATAAACTGGAGAGGTTTTCTCCTGATTGCTTGATACTTTCTTTACACCCTCAACATCATCGATCTTATCCATGATCGTTTGAGAAGTGTTGAGGATTTCATCGGTATCGTTTCCGACAATGTCATAAGTGATGCTGGAGTTCGATGATCCTCCAAAAATGGAAGCGGGCGACGCTGTAATAATCACGTTCCCCTCTTGTTTTTTCGCATCATTCACTTGATCAATGAACGCTTCAGCATCAGCGTCTTCTTTCATGATCACCGTATAAATAACGGTGTCCGGATCACTGACTTCTCCGTATTGGGCGGCTTCTTGATTGGATCCGTACTGGGTAATCAGGTAGTCATAGCCTTCGAAGTCAGTCATTTTTTTCTCAAAATCCATCATCTTCTCGGTAATGGTATCCTTCGGTGTATCGCTCGGGAAAGCCATCGAGATCGAAACGAGAGAAGCGTCATTCGCACTTGTCGCCGCTTTCGGCAAGGATAAGTATAAGCCTATAGAGCCAACTAGAACCACTATGGCTAAAAGGATCGGCACGGTTTTATAGTTCAGAGACCATTTCAATACGCTCAAGTATCGTTTCGGTCGATGATGAGGCGGCAATGTTGTGTTCTTCAGCATGCTGCGGCTTAAGAGCGGAACCACTGTTAAAGCAACGAGTAAAGAGGCTAAGAGTGAATACGTCACTGTCAACCCGAATGGGAGAAGGAATGCTCTCAAAGAGCCGTTGACAAGACCCATCGGTAAAAATACAGCAACGGTAATTAAGGTAGAGGATGTGATCGCACGCGATACCTCTTTTGTTGCTTCCAATACATTTTCTTTCGTAAGCTTCTGTTTTTGGCTTCGCCTGAAGATGTTTTCGACGACAACGATACTGTCATCCACTAATCGCCCGACGGCTACGGCAACTCCTCCTAATGTGAGGATGTTCAACGTGACCCCGGAAAGAGAAAGTAATAAAAGCGTAAGACCGAGGGATAAAGGGATCGATATGACGGTAATCAGGGTCGGCTTGAATTTTTTTAGAAATAAAAGGATGACTAAGGTTGCGAATAAGGCACCAAGACCGACCTCACGTACCATGCTGTTCACAGAATGCTCAACCATCTCGCCAGTCGTGAAGAGGACAGTCGCTTCTGCACCATCGTAATCGCGGTTGATTTTATCTACGGTGCTTCTTACCTGATCCCCAGCCGTCACGGCACTTGCATCAGTTTCCTTGAAAAGGATAACAGCGAGCGCTTCTTGGCCATTGACTCTGGTGATGGTGTCATCAGCTTTCACTTCTTCAACCGTGGCAATATCTTTAATTTGGATAGGTGGCGCATTTTCTGCTTGTATGGGTAAAGTCAATTCTTTTAAAGCCTCAATAGAAGTCAGGTCATCGGTAACGTTGATCGTGCTTTTTTGTCCATCAATCGTAGTACTTCCTGCAGAAGCCGAAACATCTTGCCCCTGGAGGACGCTCATGACAGCGTTGACTGGGATATGTAGCTGCTCCATTTTGTCATGATTCAAATTGATTTGAACACGGGAACTGTTTTCTCCCATGACACTTGCTTGTGATAAACCATTCTGATTTTCAAACAGCGGTTTGAATTCATTTTTAACAAGTTCGATATTGCTTTTCGTCAGTCCGTCAGAAAAGGTGATGGAAACCTGGCCGATTGGAATCATAGAAGTATTGAGCTGAGAAATCTGCGGCTTGCCAACACCATCGGGAAGTCGTAGTCCGCTGATTGCTTCCTCGACGTTGTTTTTTGCTTCCTTCATGTCGGCTTTTGAATCAAAATTAATGGTCACCTGAGAGTAGCCTTCTCCTGTAGTGGATAGAACAGACGTTTTTCCAGACACGTTCGAAACCGCTTGCTCGACTGGTTCAGTAATCGTTGAAGTCATTGAACCTGCATCATAGCCTTGGCCAAGGGTGACGACGGTGACTTGTGGATTATCCGCTTCAGGCAGAAATTCCATCGGCAGG
>NZ_JRNX01000704.1 GCF_000786645.1 Halobacillus sp. BBL2006 | reverse complement strand
AAAAAATAATGAAAAAAGTGATGACAACTAGTGTCCAGTCCACTACCCTCCCCCCTCTCTTCCTGCTACTTTGTACCCCTACAAAAGGAAGGTAAACCAATTTTTGTAATTAATCTTCCCCCAGAGTGAAAGCGAATGCGTCTATTCAAAGCATAATAATGTCTACCCATAAAAAAGTCTCCCTATTCCAAATGAATAGGGAGAAGAAGTAAGCAAATTTTTTAAGGTGAAGAATGATTTCAGATACAAAATACTAATTTTCATACTGGATGTTGGAACCCCAATTTGTATCATAGTTAATTTCACATAAATGCTGTTAATATTTTTATATAGAAAGTCTTCTCCCTGCTCGAAAGATGAGGTGGGATTATCCATTCTTCAACACCCCGGCTAGTTCACGTAACCGCTGGCGATCTTTGATCTGATACTGCTTCCCTTCCTTTTGCAAATATCCTTTCTCACAAAACTGAGCCAGCACGTGCAACAGGTGACGGTAAGAAACGCCAAGGAAGTCACAGACAGTGACGTGTTTCTCTTTATACACCTGTCCATCCGCCGTCTGCAGGATAAAATCAGCCAGCCGGTTCTCAAGCGGAAACGAGAGGCTTTGCGCG
>NZ_JRNX01000703.1 GCF_000786645.1 Halobacillus sp. BBL2006 | reverse complement strand
ACGTCAGTTTAAATCCTCTGCCAAGAGAGCGGACTTGAATGAATCGCAGCTGAAAGGTCAGCCAAACGCCGGTTCCAAGCAGAAAGATGAGCATGACGGGTCCCCATAAGAAGCTATTGATATCTTTAAAAAGTGCTGTCAATGTATCCATGTGAGTATCCCTTTCCTTTTATCGCTTTATCTAGTTAATGTAACCGAGTATCGCATCTGCAAGCGTTTTACAGCAAGCTTTTTCGTTGTGTGAATTTGTGGGAACGCCCTTTCTTAATGATTTTCAATCTCTGTTCCTTTCCGTACAATAAAGATAAAGAGGAGGAGATACATATGATCGATTTGCGAAGTGATACCGTAACGAAACCTACCCAACAGATGCGCCAAGCTGCTTTTGAAGCGGAGGTAGGGGATGATGTGTACGAGGAAGACCCGACAGTGAAGCGGCTTGAGGCCACTGCTGCTGAGATGCTTGGCAAAGAAGCGGCGCTATTTGTAACAAGTGGAACGCAAGGGAATCAGATTGCAGTGCTTACCCACTGTAAACCAGGGGATGAAATTTTGTTAGAGGCAAATGCGCACCTTTTCTTGTACGAGGGGGCTTCCATGTCCGCCCTTGCCGGAGTGCAGCCGCGAACAATCCTTGGGAATCGCGGTGCTATGGACCCAGCCGACGTCCGTGCAGCCATCCGTCCTGACGACATTCATTTTCCAGAAACCGGACTCATTTGTTTGGAAAATACGCATAACAAAGCAGGTGGCGCGATTGTGCCACTAGAAAATATGCAGCAGATTTATGAAATTGCCCGTGAAAACAACATTCCTGTCCATTTGGATGGAGCTCGTCTATTTAATGCGGCGGTGGCGAGCGGTATTTCCGTAAGAAGGTTCGCCGACCAGGCTGATACCGTCCAATTTTGTTTGTCGAAAGGGTTAGGGGCGCCTGTAGGGTCGGTCATTGCAGGATCTGCTGACTTTATACGACAAGCGCGCAAGTGGAGAAAACGGCTCGGCGGAGGATTACGCCAGGTCGGAATGATTGCCGCCCCGGGGCTGATTGCTTTGACTGAAATGGTCGATCGTTTGGCGGAAGACCATGAGCAGGCAAAACGACTGGCAGAGGGCCTGAGCCAAGTAAATGGAATCGAGATCGAAGGGAAGGTCGAAACGAATATTTTGCTTGTCAATGTAGGGGGATTGAATCAAACCTCTGATGAATTCCTGCACCATCTTAAAGAGCAAAGGGTTCTTGCTGTGCCTTTTGGACCAGAGACTGTAAGGTTCGTAACGAATTTTGATGTTTCAGGAGAAGAGATTGATGAGGTTATCGAAAAAGTTCATAAGCTCGCAAGGAACATTTAATTTTTATTCATAATTTGGGACGGCTTTTCATAAGATGCATTATAGAATCAATGCAGCCGATCTCTTGGTTTCACAAAGACCATCCAGTCGGAAAAATGAGTAATCAAACTTTGGAGGTGGGTTCCATGCCGGAATTAGAGGCTGGTCACACTGTTAAAAGAAAGCCATTAGCCCATGAACATGCCTTCGCTGAAATGTTTGATAAGGATCGCTTTGACGATGGAATTCCGCTGGATGAACTCGGGAAACACTTGAGGAAGACGAAATCGTATAAGAAGCTGAGGAAAAGATGGAGATGACCCCCAAATCATCCCCTTTTGGAGAAATTGAACGCTCCAAAAGGGGGATTTTTTATGTCAAAAGGGGATGTGAAGAGACTTACTTTTCCGCTCTGAATATAATTTTGTAACAGATGAAAATAATCAAGATCAAACCGATACTGACGAACAATCCAATTCTTTCATTCCCATGAAACAAAGCACCGGAGATCGTTAAGAGAATAAATCCAATCCCTATATAAGACGTGTAAGGATATCCAAACGCTTTGAAACGATCATTGTTTTGATCATAAGTAGGATGCAGTTTGATGTGAGAAGCCAGGATAATTCCCCAGTTCAATATAAGCATCACTCCTGCAGCTGTCGTGACATACTCATACATCGTGTCAGGTAAAAGGTAGGAAAAGAGGATCGATACGGCCAGTCCCCCTGCGGTTAAACCTAAGGACTTCATGGCTACACCGCGGCTGTTCTTTTCTTTGAGGCTTTCCGGGGCGTCTCCATCCTCTGATAAAGAGACCATCACGTGGCTGATCGAAAATAGAGCCCCGACCATGGTTGAAAAGGCAGCACTTATAATCACGAGATTGAAGATCGAATCAAGATAAGGGATGTGAAAAGCGGACAACGCTGTTACAAAAGGACTTTCGGATTCATCAATGATCGACCAATCGACCATGTTCAAAACAAAAAATAAGGATAGCAAGTAAATCGAAACAAGGACGAGAATTAAGGCCGTCCCTGCTTTCGTTATATTCTTCTTATGTTCAAGCTCTGAAGAAGCCACTCCGACAACAGCAATGCCGCCAAAGGAGAAGAAGATAAAAATGAGAGCTGACCATAATCCTCTCCACCCATGAGGAAACCATTCACTGATTCCCGCTTGATGGACGGAAGTCGCTTGTTTCGGGTCGATTACTCCAAATAAAATCAAAGCTCCGAAACCGATAAAAACTACAAGGGTCGATAATTTTACAATCGCAAAGAGTGATTCGATCTGCCCGAAGTTTTTCACCCCCAGAAGGTTGATTCCAAACCCGAGCGAAGCGTAAATGATCGAAAAAATCCATAACGGAATATTGGGAAACCAAAATTGGGTGAACGTGGATAGGGCGACAATTTCACTGGACATGATCAATAGACCAGATAACCAGTACATCCAGCCGGAGATGAAACCCATCGAATGTCCAAATGCTTTTTCGGCATACATTCGGAATGACCCTTTTTCCTGATCATTGACGGTCATTTCGGCTAAAGCACTAAATACAAAATAAGTGGTGATTCCTGCGATCAGGTAGCCAATTAAGATGGCAGGGCCCGCTGTCTTAATGGACAGCCCTGTCCCTAAGAAAAACCCGGCTCCGATGATAGAACCTATCCCAATGAGGGAAAGCTGCCACCAACTGAGGTTGCCTTTTCCTTTTTTGATTTCTTT
>NZ_JRNX01000702.1 GCF_000786645.1 Halobacillus sp. BBL2006 | reverse complement strand
ACGCCTTACATCGTCTTTGTTAAACGCCTCTTCAAAAACCCCTACCTTGATTCCTGAGATTTGAGCTTTACGTTTCATCATGCCTTTGTCTCGTAATAACAAGGAACGGTTGAATACGCGAGGTTCTTTGCGGAAACGGGCATTCAGAGCGCCGGCCCATTCGACACATTCTTCATATAAAGGAACGGCAACCTCCGCACCAATTTCACGGAGTTGATTGTACAAGTGATCAGAGCTTTCATTGATTTTATTAAAATCCCAGCCGACAAATGGAATCTCGTGCTTTTTCGCATAAGATTCAAAGTCTGGCGGACCGACAACAACAAAAGGGCGATTCATTCGGGCAGCTGCTTCGATGGCCTGAACGCTCCATCCAATCAAAGCGGTGTAATAAGGCTTCGTTTGTTCTGCCTCATCTACAGTTGCATTCAATTCAAGTTGATCCAATTCCATTTAGATTCTCTCCTTTTAATCGATGGATTATGAAACAGGGAAACTATTGGTGAAGCATGATACTCTAATACTTTAAAACTACCAAAATATCTTATAAACTGTAAGCTTTATCTCTGGGTTCGACAAAAATTTACAAAACTAGTGGAAGTTTTCGGGGGTGAATCGACAATACAATGATATTCCCATCGACTTAATTCCTTTTCACCTAAAGGTATCTATCGATTTCCTCCACATCTGTCCAATGAAAATAAAGACATGGAATACAACATCAATGGAAAGGGAACAGGATTTCCAGTAGAGGAGGATGACGTATGAAGAAAGAAAAATCTTATCAAGAGAAGTTGAAAAAATTAAACCCGGCTAAAGCGATTGAAAGAAGCAGAAAATACTTTTCAGAAAAGGCCTATGGAGAAAAACTACGAGATTACGGCAGCCGGATCGGAACGAAAATCGTTTACTACAGTCTACTGCTCTATTATGCCTTTAAAAGTCCAGCTACTCCAAAAAAAGCGAAGTTGACGATTGCCGGTGCCTTAGGATACTTGATCTTACCGTTAGACGTCATCCCGGACTTCATCCCAGTGGTCGGTTTCACAGATGACAGTGCGGTAATCGTTTATGCCGTATATCAAGTGATCTCTCATATTGATGATGAAGTGAAGGGGCAGGCCAAAGCAAGGCTCAAAAAGCTGTTCGGAGATTCTATCAATCTTGAAGGTTTGGAGGATCCTGAGGAGAAACAACACAATAGTGATAATGGATAAGAACGACTCATAAGATGAAGGGAGGAATTTTTCCTCTCTTTATTTTTGTATAAAAGTCTTAAGTGGTGGTAGCAGGCTATCAATGATTTTACATACGCCCAGGCAATGATAGCTTCGCAGTGTGAGAATAAACGGGGAGGCTGGCAATATGAAGCAAGATCCGATTCAACTCCAGCAGAGAGTCATATACTACAAGGCTGAGCTCGACAAGTACAAGAGAAAAGTGGAGGATTACCGAGATAACTATCACTATTCTCAACTCGAGCAGTTGAAAAACGAAAATCAGCAATTACTGGAGGAAAAAGAGAAAAGGGAAAAACAAAGCGAGGGTGAAAGGGCCGAACTTGCAAAGAGAATGGACGATCTTGAAGAGCAGGTATCTCGCTATAAAGATCAAGAAAGTCATTTGAGGGGAGAACTCTTGGCTTTAGATAAGGAGATCGAACGATTAGTGCAAGAAAGGTCAACCCTTTACGAAGAGAAGAAAGAGATAGCGGGGGAGGCGAAAGCCAGCCAAGAACGCTTGCATCAGATACTGAACAATATGGCATTATTGCAGGAAAGCTACCTGGATGTTCAAAGGAAGTTCAAATCTGAACAGAGGATGAAACAGGAGGAGGCCAAAAAAGCGGAGGAGCATGCTGCAAAGTTCCAAGTGGAAAGGGAAGAGGCACAGCAAAAACAACTGACCTACCAGCGGGAAGTTGAAGAGCTCCAAAATTTGCTTAAAGCGTGGGAAGAGAAGGAGCATGGATTAAATGCATCCATTGAGTTGTTGAAACAAGAGAATGAGGCTCTGAAGGAAGCGAATGCACAGCTAGAGGCACAGACAAAGGCAGAAAAAGAAATGGAAGGACACGAACTTCTGGACCAATTAGATGAGAAAATCAAACGACTGCTTGGCGAGTCTTTGGAATATGAAGAAGAAATGGATTCAAAGATCACACTCATCCATACGTTAGAGGATAAATTGAAAGTTCTCGCTGATGAAATTGAAGACTTGGAGCAAGCTATGAGCGAAGAGGAATGAAGACCAGATCATTTTGATTTGGTCTTTTTTCTATTTATCGATAGAATAGTGGTTTGGAGATCAATCGGCAACAAGGAGAGAAACAGATGAAAACGTTAGAAACCGTCCAGACCGAAGGACGCTTTTTTCAACATTTACAATATAAGAATGATTATTCCGCAGAGGCTGTCGCTTGTATGGTGAGGACGACAGATCAGCTGCTCGATAAGACTACCTCTGAAAATCACCCAGGAATGCTGCTTGGGAAAATTCAATCAGGGAAAACACGGACCTTTATCGGTGTGATGGGACTTGCCTATGATAACGGTTTTGATGTGGTCATCATTCTTACAAAAGGCACGAACGCGCTCGTAAAACAGACGTATGCGCGTCTGCAGAATGAGTTTACCGAAAGGATTCAGGACGACGATATGCAGGTGTACGACATTATGGCGATGCCTGAACGCCTTCGTAAGTACGAACTGTCTCAAAAGCTTGCATTTATCGTGAAAAAAGAGACGCATAACCTCGATCGGCTGCACAATACTGTACTTGAACAATATCCTTCGCTTGCAGACAAACGAATCTTGTTTATCGACGACGAAGCGGACTTTGCCAGTGTCGCCTACGAATACAAGCGTGAACAGAACGTCACTCAAATGAGGGTGATCGCTTCGAAAATCAATGCGTTGAGAAGTACGGTGCAATCAGCTGCTTTTCTGCAAGTGACGGCCACGCCATATTCTCTTTATTTACAGCCTGAAGATATGAAGATCCATAAAGGGAAAGTATTTGAACCGATACGGCCCGCTTTCACCGAGCTTGTGCCGGTTCATGAGCGTTATATCGGTGGCGATATGTATTTTGAGAAGTCGGAAAAGGAAGACCATCTAGCTTCATACCTTTACCATGAAGTGAGTGAAAAAGAGCTTCAGGTAATGAAAAAAATGGACGGACGCAGGGTGAAAATGGACAAACTTCTTACGCAGAAAAACATTGTAAATATCCGGAAGGCGATTATCAATTTTATCGTCGGAAGCTGCATACGGCGATGGCAGCAGCGTCAAGCCAAGAGAAAACAGGAGAAGTATTCGTTCATTATCCATACCGAACGTGGCAAAAATGCTCACGCCTGGCAAGGAGAGCTCATCCGGAGTTTTGAAGACTTACTGATTGATGGTGCAAAACAAAAGTCTGACATTTTTAATTCGCTCGTCCGTGATTCTTATCAGGACTTGATCCGCTCCGTCAAAACATTGGCGGCGGAGCCTGCGCCAACTTATGATGAAGTCTATGAAGAAGTACGGACGGCTCTTGAGGAAGAATACATGGTCAGTTCGATTGTCAATTCGGAGAAAGACGTGAACGAACTGCTGGATCACACTGGACAGCTGCAGCTCCGAGCCCCCATGAACATCTTTATCGGAGGTCAGATTCTTGACCGCGGGGTGACGATTCACAATTTGATCGGTTTCTTCTATGGAAGGAACCCCAAGTCATTCCAGCAGGATACGGTACTTCAGCACTCCAGAATGTATGGTGCCCGCCCAATGGAAGATCTTGCAGTCACCCGTTTTTACACGACGAAGAAAATCTATTCGATCATGGAGCGAATTCACGAATTCGATTCAGAGCTGAGACGTGCCTTCGAGCGTGGAGGCCATGAGCGCGGGGTCGTGTTCGTCCAGCGTGATGTGAATTCAACCATTCTGCCATGCAATCCGAACAAAATCCTATTGTCGAGTTTGATGATGCTAAAACCACATAAGCGGATGCTTCCCGTCGGTTTTCAAACAGGGTATAAAACCCATATCCAGAAAGCCGTGCGTGACATCGATCGCCTTGTTAAAAGAGTGATGAAAAATGCCCTTTATCAAGAGGGTGGTGCCTATCTGATTACGGTAGAGAAAGCAAAGGAAATAATTGAACTCATTCATCCGACTCTAGAGATGGATGAAGGTCGTGAATTCAACCTCGAAGAGTATCATAGCGTGCTGGACTATTTGAGCTCAGAATCAGAGCAACGCGCCTATGTTTGGCTGATTACAAGAACTGGACGGCAGATTCGACGCTTCAAAGAAGACGGCACATTTGAAAATTCACCTGACACACCCGGAAAAGGAAAAGGGGAGCTCTCTCTGGCTCGAAAGCAGGCCAAGAATCATCCTGCACTGATCATGTTGAGGCAGGAAGGAAAGAAAGAACACGGATGGAGAGGCGCTGAGTTTTGGTGGCCGATCATTGTCGCCCATAGTGAGACGACGCCAACAGTTTTTGCGAATAAAACGGTGAAATAAGTAAAGCGGCAGCCGAATCACCGGCCGCCGCTTTTTCTTATGTGCTCTGGGATATGTTCTTATTCAATCCGCTTCCCTGCTTTGTTGTTCTTAAGCTTGTCGGGGCTAATCAAGGCGATTCTACACTTAATCTTACGCGTATTGTTTTAGCATTTGGTACATGCGCTTGCCTTCATCGTTCAGCACATGGCCATTGCCACGACACTTCGTGCATTCTTTTAAGTAGCTTGTTTCTTCAACGACCATTTTCCATACAGCTGTTTCATTGGCATGGTTGGCACGCTGGTAGTGCTCCCCAATCATGTTGGCTTTATGATCATCGTATTCTTCATATTTTCCAGAGCCGTGACATAGAGGACAGACATTATAAAGCTTACTCACTGTTTTTGTTTTCATCACGAACACTTCCTTGTTATTTGATATATATAAATTATGATTGATTTTACGGAATATTCAGACGTATTGCAAGAAGTTCATAAGCATTTTCTAGATATAAAAAAGAAAAA
>NZ_JRNX01000701.1 GCF_000786645.1 Halobacillus sp. BBL2006 | reverse complement strand
TCCACCCCCTTCCCCGCCGGTGCAGGTGAAACTTCAAGGACCTGAAGTTGACACACTTATCAAGGAAGCAAACCGGGTGAAAGATCAACTTGGGGAAATTGAAGAAGCAGAACTTACTACCATAAATGCGGGAAGCGGACAGCCCTTCCTTCGCTATAATCCAGATCGTGAACTATTAGCCCAAAACAATATTTCTATAGATCAAGTAACCTCACAAATTCAGCTAGCCAATACAGGAATTCCGTTAGGTACTTTCGATAACGGTGTTGAGCGTCTGCCAATCGAGGTCATCCTCAATGACGGTGAAGCAGAGGGAGTAAATCTAGAAGAATTGAGTGTTGTAAGTGGCACGCAAAGTGGAAACCAACCACCAGCTTCTTTCTCACTAGACGAGGTTATATCAGTAGAAGAAACCGAGCAAGTGGGAGTGATCCCCCATTTGGATGGAAAAAGAACGATTACCATCAACGCCTATCCGAAAGAAGGGTCCGAACAAGCCTTTACAAGCGAAGCAAATCAGGTGATCGAAACGATAAAAGAGGACTTGCCAGCGAATTATTCATTAGTCGAAAGTGGGCAAACGGATGCACAAACAGAGTTTTTCATCGAAGTTTCCAAACTATTCGTGATCGTTTTGTTCCTGATTTATCTAACCATAGCCATCCAGTTCAATTCTTTATTGATGCCGCTTCTCATTACAGGTACTGTTTTCCTAGCTATTACCGGAGCCATTATTGGATTGTTTGTATCCGGTCAGCCTCTAAGTTTCCTAGCAACACTCGGAATTGTATCGCTCTCAGGAATTGTAGTAAGGAATTCAGTTATTCTAATTGAATTCATTGAACAGAACCGAGGGGAGTACTCTTCTTTGATCGAAGCTGTCATTGAAGCAGGCCGAGCTAGAATCAGACCGATAGTTTTAACTTCATTAACATCAATCGCAGCCTTGACTCCAATTATTTTTACCGGAGATATACTATTTAAACCGTTGGCCGTTTCGATTGTAGCAGGACTGATGTTCTCTACAGTTCTAACCTTATTACTTGTGCCAGCCTTCTATCTAATCATCAAGCGTCCTAAAAAGAAAACGACATGAGTAAAATAAAACGAGCTCCCATTCGTGGGAGCTCGTTGCTTATTTTTTCAAATCATCTAGAATCATATCTAAAACGTAATGAGCGGATTGAAACAGTTCTTTAAATCGTTTTCTGTGTATATCTAAATAATAACTATGCAAAATGATCATTTCCATATTTTCATGAGTTGATTTTACTTGATTGGGATGGACAGTAGCTTTTCTGTTTTTCACGAACGCTTCTGCTTCATCTCTCCAAGTATTATTCAATTCGAACATTGGTTTGGTCTCATGTTTCACCTTATCAAAAAAAGCATGATCTTTTTTATCAACTGGACCTTCTGTATTAACAAACCGTAAGTGACTTTGGTCAATGAGTTGTTTAAGTTCTTCTGTATGTTGCTTAAGGGACACCTTGATCCACACCTTTTTTCTTTACCTTATCACGTAAAGAAATATGACAGCAAACCTTTACCCCGCCGATCTCCGTTTTGCTTG
>NZ_JRNX01000700.1 GCF_000786645.1 Halobacillus sp. BBL2006 | reverse complement strand
TTTCAAACTGAATAAAGGGGAGGTTCTCAGCGTTGTCGGGCCTTCGGGGAGCGGGAAGACAACCCTTTTGAGGATTTTAGCCGGTCTCGAAAAACCGACCTCAGGAAACATTTTTATGAACGATAATGAGATCACTCACAAAAAAGCCAATAAACGGAACGTCAGTCTCGTCTTTCAGCAGCCTTTATTATTCCCCCATATGACTGTGATTGAAAATATTCGCTATGGCTCTAAGTTGGCAGGTAAAAAAAATGAGTCAAAAATTTTGGAGCTGCTCGATGCCATCGACCTTGTGAATTATAAAAATTTCTTTCCATCGGAAATTTCAGGAGGCCAGCAACAACGTGTTGCCTTAGCAAGGGCAATGGCCACCGATCCAAAAGTGATCCTTTTCGATGAGCCATTCAGCAGTCTTGATCCAAAGCTTAGAAAAGAGCTCAGGTTTTGGGTGAGGGATTTCTTAGCAAAACGATCGATCACCTCCATCTTCGTTACTCATGATGTAGAAGAGGCAATGATCATGGGAGATCGGGTTGCTTTATTTCACGAAGGAATTTTCCAACAAATTAATAAACCTGAAACTCTCCATGAACACCCTGCAAATGCTTTTGTTGCTAACTTTTTAGGGGGGCATATCGTTCTTGATGACTCTACTTATGCTCCTCTGAAGGCTATCTCATTTGAATCCCCTGACTCAGGCAAGGATACTCTATCACTTCAAGGGGTTGTGCAGCATATCACTTACCAAAACGGACTAGTGATCGGGCATATTTTAATTGAAGATTTACAAGAGAAAATTGCTGTTCCTATGGAAACACCAGAAGTTAGTGAACAGATAAGCTTATACCTCCCCGTCTCCTCCCTTCGTCAATTTGCGGGAGAGTCAAGCAGATGAAATTTAAAAATCTATTTCGGGCACTTTTTTTCGTTCTCCTTTTTGTAGGCCTTGCATGGTTTGTTCGTCGACAGTTTGATGTTTCAGCCGATCATATCCCGTCATACATTTTATCTTTTGGTATCTACGGTCCGCTTATCTTTATGGGTCTCTATGCCGTCGGTCCGATCATCGCTTTTCCCACATCTGTATTATCTTTAGCTGCTGCATTTGCGTACGGCATTTGGCCGGGAATGCTCTACATAGTAATCGGAGCAACCGCTGCGGGTATAACAGGGTATATCATGGGACGTTTTTTCGGAGATTCCGTAGTGAAGTTCCAAGAGTCAAAGTGGTCAGAAAAAATTTATTATCGTATGAAAGACAAGGGATTTCTTTATGTATTCGTACTTCGCTTAATCCCCCTGGTCGGCTTTGACATCCTAAGTTATCTGGCAGGAATGACAAGGGTGAAGTTAGGATCATTTGTAGTTGCTACTGTATTCGGAATGCTACCGGGGACGTTTGCTTACAGTTTGGTTGGTACCAGCTTGGCAAGCGGGGACCGTACGTTGATCCTTATTGCACTAAGTGTGTTCGCTTTATTATTAGTTCTAACCTTTCTCTTCCGCAATAAAGTACGCAGTTGGTTAAACTTATAAAACTGCTATTGTTTTGTAGTGAAAGGTTACATCATACATGGACCAAAATGGATAAAAGTTATCCAACTAAAGTACAGGGTTGTGGAAGACACGATTTCGAGATATGTGTCGGTTCCGTTGCTAAATACGGATTAGGATTGGGTGGCAACAACTCGTCCAACTCCCACGCCCAGACACTCGCGTCATAAGCAGAAAATCAACGGAATGAAATAGCCCATT
>NZ_JRNX01000699.1 GCF_000786645.1 Halobacillus sp. BBL2006 | reverse complement strand
TGATCTTCAGACCATCGATGGTGCCGGCGCGGCAGGGGGCCTTGGCGGTGCTTTAGCTGGAGTCCTTCAAGGTGAAATGAAATCTGGGTTTCAAGTCATTGCGGATTTGGTTGAGTTTGAATCAGCGGTGAAAGAGGCTGATCTCGTTTTGACTGGCGAAGGACGGCTAGATGGGCAATCTGCTCAAGGGAAAGTGCCTGTGGAAGTAGGAAAAATCGCTTATAAACACGGGGTACCGGCCGTGGCCGTCGCAGGAGAAGTAGCTCAAGAAGGAATTTATGCTCCGTTGACTTCTGTGTTCTCGATCCAAACGGGTCCTTGTTCCCTGGAAGAAGCGTTGGATGAAAATATTTCTTATGCCAATATCCGTCATGTATCGGAGCAAATCGTTCGTTTGAGATTGAAGTAAAGGGTAAATCCTGTAGGGTCAGTCCTCGATTAAGAGGGCTGGCTTTTCATTGTTCTTGAGCCGATTGGGGAGTTTACGTTGAGAATCATTTCACCATTTCATTAATAACTTGTTAAACAGTATGTCTGTCATCTTGAACAAGAATCTTTTTATGAATTGATGTAGGGGGAAGTTTCGGGTCAGATGGAGTTTTTTAGGCGGACACTGAGAGATTCAAAGCGGTTATCTTAGTATCGATAGTTTTACCAAACGGCAGGCGCAATCATTCCTGCCGTTTGGACTCATGAACCATGTTTATAGGAGGCATGTAATTCATGGTAACCCTGCAAAAAGGTTTTTGAGGGTACATTGGTAGAGTAGTAGATCTTTCCAATTTGAACAATAGGATTTTGTCACTTTTTTCGACAATTTTGTTAACCGATCCTATCTCCTGGGAAGTTCGAATTAGAATAGGATTCAGGTTTGTTTAAAATGAATGATCTCCGGTTTTTTATTCATGTTCGTTTAAACTTACCTCCTGTCGTTTTTCTCCTTCTCTTGTATTAAAGCGCAACGTCTGCTCTTATAAGTCTTAGTATTAAACCTTGGAAAGCCTGATAATCCCTCAATTCGAGGGAAAGTCAGGCTTTTATTTTAGTCTTATTTAATTGCTTTCGTTCAGGGTAAGAAATGACCATCTTTCGAATTTTTCTGAATAATACCTGTATTTTAATAGAAATCCATTCTATAATGAGGGAGCGCATTTTTACATAATCTAGCAATATTTTTATAGTTGAGGAGGTACATAGGATGGAAGTAAAAGCAACACAACCAAACTGGAAGGAGCAGAAATCTGGGTCTTCAGCCCCGCCAACATCATTTAAAGGCAAATTGAAAATGATCGGACCTGGTTTTGTAACCGCTGCTACAGGTGTCGGGACAGGAGACTTAATCGCAGCCTTAGT
>NZ_JRNX01000072.1 GCF_000786645.1 Halobacillus sp. BBL2006 | reverse complement strand
CCACTTGTATAGCTGCTCGCTCTCAGGACGGCCGTTGAGCCATACTTATCGCGAATCGTATCCATAGCTGCTGCCAGGTCCTTCTTCTTAGGTTGATTATCGAACAAGCTGAGCTGCACATCGAATTCATCTCCCAAGTTTGTCAAAGCTACGGAAGCTCTCCTGATCTTACTCACCCCATCGTAAAACCGGTGAAACAGTGTCAAACAAACCGCATACATATCCATCGTGATATTCGTTGGCATCTGGACAGACATCGACCGGCTGAATCCACCGCCTGTTTCACTTGAATATCCAATACCAAGGTGCACAGTCCGGCCTTCTTTATCGTCCATTCTTGCCCTTCTGCATGCTTCTTCACATAAGTCGAGCAGACACGCATAAATCTCTTCTTTTTCATAGTCCCTGAGTAAGGTGATGCCGTGACCATAAGACTTCTGCTCCGTTTTTACAAAGTTTCCATATACCGGACTTAAATCAATTCCCCAGGCATGCCAGTAGAGCTGCTCACCCATAATCCCAAAATTTTTCTTTAAGTACTTGAGCGGATGTTTGGCCAAATGGCCGAGCGTAAGAATCCCCATTCGATTCAGGTTTCTGGTCATTCGTGAACCAATCCCCCATATATCATGAATATCACAAGGCCATAACTTCTCCGCTACATCTTCATAACGGCATTCTGCAATTCCGTCGTCCGCTTTTTTTGCGTGGATATCCATGACCACCTTAGCAAGAAACTTATTGTCACCGATCCCGATAACAGACTCTATTCCGAACTGCTCTCTAATCTCCGCTTGGATCATATAAGCAATGTCATAAGGGTTTCCATACAGTTTCTGCAGCCCATTGATCGTCACCCACAATTCATCAACAGAGTACACATGAATCGCTTCCTGAGGGACATAATTCTTAATCATCTTCGTTATTTCCACAGACACCTCTAAATAATCTCCCATATGAGCAGGTGCAATGACCAGATTCGGATCATCCGGTAATTCAAAAAAACGACTGACATTACTGATTCCATGTTTCTTTTTCAACATGGGAGAAGCAGCCAAAACGATACTGCCTTTGCGGCTCGTATCCCCCACTACAGCAAGTAACGCTGTCTTCGGATCCAGTCCTCTTTTCATACATTCAACACTTGCATAAAAACTACGCATATCGATGCATAATACATCGTTTCGCGGATAACCTGTATAATCCACAATTAACACCTCAATAATACGAACGTTTGTTCTGTTATTATACCCGGGTTATCCCATTATGTATACATGAAATTTCTAGAAACACTTTAGAAAAAAAGTTTCTATCCTGGATTTAAAAGGGGTTCAAGTAACTGTGATTTTACTAAAAAAAAGATCTCACTCATGAAAGAGTGAGATCATAAAAATGTTATTCCTCAATAGAGAGAATAAAGGGTTCCTACAAAAGGCTTATTTTACTTTAACACACTTATGTATTAAAGTTAATGCTATTTTGAATTTTTCTGAAAAAAATAAAAAAACCGGGAAACGGCTACCTTCCGGGGTCTAACAAATGTCCGATTCCCCAGAGGAGTCTCACCGTTTTCCTATTCCATTTAATAATGACTAGGAGGAACGACCCCCTAAGTAATAAAATAGCCAAAATAAAAAACACCCGTTAAGGTGTTAGGCATGTTTCCTTCAATAAAAGAGGCAGAGCTGTTCCACAGCTTCTACATTCTAATAAGACGTCTATATTTATATGATTGATAAATGTTATACGGCGTGGACTCATCCTCTTGCCACAACCTTCGCATTCATAATGATCCGTTTTTTCTATCACTTTCAAATATCCATCTACGCTCACTTTCACAGCTTTCTTTCTCACCCCTCTAAAATAGTTCGTCCAAAATATTATATCACTGATTGCGTATATTCCCAATCTTATTTTTCGCATCAGAGGGCTGAACTTTAGAGAGCTCGTCAGGGGCAGTAGAACCGCCTGAATCAGGACAAAAAAATATGTCAGCTAATGAGTCATGAAAGCACTGCGCATAATAAACCTGATTGTAAACCATGCTGAGTATATTATAGATTTTTGATAAACAGGAGGGAATGGATGATGCCATTCACCGAAATAAAACCTTCATTCTCACTTTATTACAAGTCAGTTGGCACAGGATTTCCAATTGTATTCATACATCCCCCACACATGGGGCATCACGTTTTTAAATACCAGCAAAAACTATCCAGTCACTACCAAATCATTACCTATGACCTTAGAGGACATGGCAGCAGCGGGAACTGTGATGAAAGTCCGATTATCTCAGCACATTCTAATGATTTAGCCCTCTTTCTTGATAAAATAGGAATCGAGAAGGCCATCATCACAGGGTATTCAGCTGGCGGCACGATCGCTCAAGACTTCACCCTCAGATATCCCGATAAAGTAAAAGCCCTTGTCCTTGCAGGTGGCTTTTCAGAAGTAAGTACAGGCTTGTTACGAACACAATTTCATTTAGGTATGAAACTTGTCCAAAACGGAAAAAGCGAACTATTAAGTAGCCTTTTAGCGAAAACCCATAAGATTACAGATGAAGATCAAACATTGCTGTTTCAGGATTGTGTACAAGCAGACCCGCAAACCGCCTTTCAATTTTATGAGAAGAGCATGGAATATCGATGTACGGATGATTTAGGGCGTATTCATTGTCCGGTGCTTTTATTATATGGTCAATTCAGTCACATACGCTCCTATGTCAAATTATATGAAGATAACATTCCCCAAATGAAAAGTGTGTTAGTAAGTAGAGCATTACATCAGCTTCCGATAAGAGAACACCGAGCATTTAATCATGCATTGATGAATTTTCTACAAGGAGTATAAAGCTGACAAATCTCATGGATTCCTTTTCAAAAATCCGGGAATAGTTACCAGACTAGAGATTAAAAAAAGACCCAAACTAATGGAGTGTTTGTGTAGTCCATAACTACAGGAAACACCACAAAATCAATTCAAAGGGGTTAAAATAAATGAATAATCGAGGCCGTAGCACGTCTTTATTAGTAGCCGGTGCAGTCGGTGCAGCTGCGATGTATGGAATTACAAGAATGAACCGTAACGGTGGATTCCGTCAACTCGCTCAGCGTGCCCGAAATAATCAAGCGATGGAGAATATGCGTGATAATCTTCCTAATATGGGTAATACTGATCTATAAAAAAATAACCTCTTCCAAATGCATAAAAGAGGCCTCCGTCTAAATTAGGTTATAAATAAAGCTGAAGCCTTAAAAGGTTTCAGCTTTTTCGATTTAAGTTCTCCGTAGAGAATCCTCTCTCCGCCTCTCAACTATTGAACCAATCTTCGAGAGGGTTGTAAAAATTACCTCGATTACCTCTATTCCTTCGGAAGCAAACTATTTTATAAGACGCATAAAGGAGGCTTGAGCTCATTGAAAAAAAGAAAAGCACAAAGAAACGCAGCGCTGACAAACAACAACACACCTAAAGAAAGCTTACCTGAAGAAAAAGAGAACTTGCACCGTACGAATCAAAACCGTCCTAAAGAAGGACCTGGTGCCAACATTGATATCACATAAGAAGTTGATTTTATAAAGGAAGAAGGGAGAATCTGTGCTGTTCTATTATACGGATTCTCCCACTTTTCTCTCGTATATTTAAATTTCTATCTTTCCTGGTCCTTTAAAACACGTCTTAATATTTTACCTGCACCTGTTTGAGGCAGTGATTCACGAAATTCCACCTGTACCGGTACCTTGTAACGGGCCATGTTCTCTTTCGCCCACTCTTTTAATTCACTTTCATTCAAAGAGTAGTCCTCTTTAAGAATAATGAAAGCTTTCACCACTTCCCCTCTGCTCTCATCAGGAATACCAATGACGGCTGCCTGGGATACTGCCGCGTGTTCTTTAAGTAGGGCTTCGACATCTTCCGGGAAAATACTAAAACCTGAAGATTTGATCATTTCTTTAATTCGGCCTTGAAAATATAGATATCCATCATCGTCATAGTATCCGATATCCCCTGTATGAAGCCATCCATTATAAAGAGTTTCAGATGTAGCTTCTGGACGATTCCAATATCCCTTAAATACCCCTGGACTCTGGATCACGATTTCCCCAGGATCTTCGGTCAGCTGCGGTTCCCCTGTCGCTGGATCGCGAATTTCTATGAAGGTCTCTGTAATAGGAAGACCAACCGAGCCAAATTTAATGTTGTCCTGCGGCATGTAAGTATCTACCGTGTGCGTCTCACTTAACCCGTACGAAGCCTCAAACAACACACACTGAGGTGCAATCTCTCGCCATCTTTCTGCTAACTTTTCTGTTACCGGCATGCCAAAACTTGTGCATAGATTTAACCGCAGATGATCCAATCGTGTACCCTCTGCAATTGATAATAGAGCTTCATTCATCGGTGCAATGCTATACCACACGCTGACATCGTACTCATTAAGAGCTCTCAGAATTTCTGGAGGATCGAACCGGGCAAACAATACACATGGCGAGCCCGTATACGCCGGGATATTCACTCCCATGACCATCCCTGCAATATGGCAAAGTGGCATAACTGAAAGCCAGGTTTCTTTATCAGTAACGCCATTTGTTTCCACGGCGGCTGCTGTTTTGTATAAAGCATTCTTATAAGTTAGCATCGCTGCTTTCGGACGTCCCGTTGTACCGGATGTAAAGGCGAGGAGCGCTGTGTCTTCCAGATCCACCTCTTCCGGCTCCGTCAAAGGTTCAGCGTTTTTCATAATCTCGGACCAATGTTTTTCATTTTTGTTGAGTTCAAGAGTTGCTATTTGGAGATCTTCAGGCACATTCCAGGTCGAATCTTCAGGAATAAAATTATCATAGCGAACGACGATGATTTGCTGTAGACGTTCGCTAACTTTCCGGGCTTCTGGAAGAAGTTCTCCTCCAGCGAAAACACCCTTCATGTCTACTTCGTTAAGTAAATAGTCCAGTTCATTAGCTTTGTACATAGGATTCAGCGGACAAACAATCGCCCCGATATATTGAATGGCATAGTGAGCGATTATATACTGCGGACTGTTTTGCATGAACAATCCAATCCGGTCTCCTTTTTCAAAACCATTCTGGACCAAATAGCCGGCTAGACTCTGCACCTTTTCAAGCAACTCTCCCCAAGTCAACGAACTGCCGTAGTAGATATAAGCTGTATCCATGGGACGTTCTTCGGCATGCTGCTGCAAGTACATAAATAATGGCTTCTTTCCACTCTTGTAAAATGTTTCACCTTTTCGAGTGTCTGTACGATTGTTGATAGGGAATTCCTCCTTAATGAGACATGGGCCAATCAGCGAGACGTCTCTTACTCTTTACCGCTCCGGAAGCATTTGCCGACTCTAAAAAACGAATTAGAAATGAACGCGTTTGATTTGGTTCAATAATATCCTGTATTAAAAACTTCCCTGCTGCCTTATTAGGAGAACTGTCAAAATTCCATTGTTCCAGATACCTTGCCCGCTCCTTGTTCGGGTCTTCCGAGTTTCTTATATGCTTTCCGTACACAACATTCACGCCTACTTCTGGACCGGTAAAATTAATCTCAGCATGGGGCCAAGCGGCGACTACATCCGCTCCCATGCCAGGTCCGCACATGTTTCCATAAGCCGCCCCGATACTTTTCCGAATGACGATTGAATACTTGGGCACAGTGGATTTAGCTAAAGCTGTATTCCAATTCATTATTTTCGATGGCATTTTTTGCTTTTCAGCACGACTGCTGATCCGAAATCCAGGCGTATCATGAAGGAAGATAAGCGGGATATGGTACGAATCACAGAGACAAATAAAATCCACGACTTTATCACATTCCTCAGGTCCCGGAGCTCCTGCCATATAGAGTGGCTGATTCGCTACAATGCCCGTAACCTGACCGTTTAAGCGAGCAAGACCAGTGATCAAGGCCTTTCCATAAAAGGAGCGGAAGTTCATGAATGAGCTTTCATCAAAGAGAACAGCAAGTAAGGATTGCATATCATAGGGACGCCTTGGATTAGAGGGAACAATTTCTTCAATATTTATAGAATCAATAGAAACGGGATGAACAGCCTCGGTGCAGGGCGGTGTTTCATCGGAGCAAGAAGGCATATAACTGAAAAAACGGCGCAGCGCTCTGATTGCTTCTTCTTCGTTTTCAGCAATGTGGTCAATTTGCCCGGTATGGACCGCATGCATATCGGGTCCTCCAAGCTCTTCAGCCGTCAGGTGTTCTCCACTCGCCATTTCCAGCATCCGTGGACCCGCAACCGCCATTCCTGTTCCTTTTACTTGAGTAACAAAATCAGAGGTAACTGCCATCCATGTTGGTCCTCCATAGCTTTCGCCAAGAATAGCTGTCATGATCGGGCTTTCACGAGAATGATCCAATAAGGAGGAAGGAAACAATTTATCACTAATTCCATCAGACCCCATCCCATCCGGCATCCTTAAGCCTCCGCCTTCACATAAATTAAAAAGCGGCAGCTTCCTCTTTTTCGCATAGGAATGAAAGAATTCACTTTTACGTAAGTGTACCTCCCCTTCTGTGCCGGACAATACGCTCACATCCATCGCCTGAACAACGGCCTCTCTTCCGTCCACTCGAACTATTCCTCCAATTAAGCCGTCCGCCGGTGTACGCTCTTCCATACCAGGAACTGAGGAATGAGCGGAAGCCCCTAATTCCAAAAAAGAGCCTTCATCAGCAAGCAGCTCGATTCTCTCTCTAGCACTGTAAGTCAATCTTTCTTTTCGCTCTTGAGAAGTCTCTTTCACTTGATTCATTTTATTATTCATAACTGCCTCCTATAGATATATATACTAACCGGTTGGTATGTAGTATCCAAAAAAATATAGCTAAAAGCTTGTGAGTGTAGTATAAATTAACTTTTCTGAAAATTCAATATATCCTAACCATGGATCAGCTTCATTACTCATGTAAACAAATATAAAAGCCTGCCGAGAGATACTCCACAGGCATTAACCGTTACTTTTCCATCCATACTTTTGTTGATTTTCATCTTTTTGAGTTTCTTTATTCTTACTACTTGTTTTGATGATACTAAAACCGACTAATGCAAATAGAATAGACAGGATTGGAGTATAATTTCCTCTAAAAATTCTACCTATCATGATATCAAATTAAGATGGACGTTTTGAAAAAAATTTCTAAAAATCTTTCTACGGCTGTAGCAGATAAATGTGTTCATCTCATAAAGCTGCACAAAAAAACACCAAAACCTTTGAACCAAAGGTTTCGGTGTTTTAATAGTTAGCGTCCCAGGAGGGATTCG
>NZ_JRNX01000698.1 GCF_000786645.1 Halobacillus sp. BBL2006 | reverse complement strand
GCTGAGAACGTTTCATTATTATATATAAAAGATAGGAATACTTCATCTTTCATAGAAAGATTTGGATTCGCTTTGCAAGAAAAACGCAATCCGTTCAAACTGATATCCTTTACTTGCAAGGATCCCGATACTTGGCGATTGAACTTCTTGTTGTAGAAACCAGGTAACGTAGTGGAAAAAGTGTAACGGAATGGTTCGTTCCTTCTTTCGCGCAGCATATCCATGCTCCTTTTTTAAAATGTATTTACTTTAATCATAAACAAACGATCATTTTGGTACAAGAAATAAATAACATATTTTTCAGAAAAATTGCAGATAAGTCCACTATGTGAGGACTTGTTGATCGACGAGTTGGCGATACATCGGGTTTTGCTGGTATAAGTCTTTATGTTTTCCTTCTCCAGTAATGACCCCTCTTTCAAGGACGATCAGTCGATCAGCCTCGGTGACCGTTGAAAGGCGGTGAGCAATAATAAAAGTTGTCCGTCCTTTCATTAATATGCGTAATGCATCCTGCACAGCTGCCTCTGACTGGGAATCAAGATTGGAAGTGGCTTCATCCAATAACAAAAAGTCAGGATTACGCAATAGGGCACGCGCAATGGCGATTCGTTGTCTTTGACCGCCGGATAATTTCACACCTCGTTCACCGACCGCAGTTTCCATACGATCGGGAAGCTCCATCACAAAACCATACGCATTGGCTTGCTTCAAGGCTGCTTCCATTTCAGAATATTTGATTTCCCTATGGACACCATAGCCAATATTATCTTTAATTGATCCAGCCAAGATCGGGCTCTCTTGGGATACGTATCCGATCGATTGTCGCCATTGATCGAGCCTTATGGAAGAAATAGGTTGTTGACCAACGGAAATCATTCCGGAAGTAGGAGAGTAAAAGCGCTCAATCAGAGCAAAAATCGTTGTTTTTCCAGCACCACTCGGGCCTACCACGGCAACCGTTTCCCCCGGATCGACAGAAAAATTTAATTTGTGCAGAATCAGATGTTCCTGATCATAACCGAAGCTCACATTATGAAAAGTCAAAGGGTGTCTACTAAAAGCGTTAGGCTGATCGAAAGTTTCTGTGCTTCTTCCTAACATTCCTTGGATCCTTTCTGTAGCCCCCATAGCTTTTTGAAAAGCGGTCATAAATGTTGCTAGTTGACTAAAGGGAACGACAATTTGAAACATATAAATAATAATCGCCACTAGTGAGCCTGCGCTCAAGGCACCTGAGGCGACTCGAACTCCTCCATATCCAATTAGAATGACAAGGACGACCATGATGATTGTCGTCATAAAAGGAGAGATCACGGCCTGAATTTTGGCTTCCTTCAGTCCGTATGAAAATAACTGAGCTATCCCTTTCCGGCCTTTAGTGTTCTCAGCTGATTCGGCATTCGAAGATTTTACTAACCGGATTTCGCTTAGCACGCGACCAAGGTTGGCACTGAAGTCGGCCATTTCATCTTGCATCCGTTTTGAGACTTTATACATTTTCCGACCCAGCGGCAGAACGACTATAAAAGCCACAGGAACGGCAATAAGCATAATCAGCGTCATTCGCCAATCAATGGTCAGCAATATGATAACAGCACCGATAATCGAAATGATTCCTGTCACAAAAGAGACGAGATGGTTGGTAATTAGATTTTTTACTGTATTTGTGTCCTGAGTGATTCGACTCATCGTTTCTCCAGATTCATGCTCGTCAAAATAATCTACTGGTAAATGAAGAACTTTTTCCCAGAGCTGCCGTCTAATAAAAGCGACGATATGCTCACCTATGTAGGCCAAGAGATAGTAGGAAAACCCACTGGAAACAGTTTGGATGACAAAAGTTCCTGCTAAAAAAAGAATCAATCCGGTACTCAGTTCTCCTGTCGACAGCTGATCAACAAGGTTTCTTGTAAACAGAGGAACAATTAAACTGGCTGCGGTTTCAAGTAAACTTAAAAAGAGGGCTACAGCGATGAACCATTTCGCTGGTAGTCCCCCTTTGATAAAAGTGAAAAATTGTTTGACAGATCTGGATGGATCATTCATCTCTGTTCCTCCTATCCACCTTGATCAAGTCCCAAGTGGTCACGATCCCGAGTGGAAGGTCGTCTGAGTTTCCCGATTCGGTAATGATGACAGATTTCAATTTACGCTCTTCTTCTAAGCTGATTTCGAAACGTTCTTCAAGTTCAAACACAGTTCCACTCGCAGCCAGAAATTCTACATTTGGATTTGCTTCATTAGACAGCAATTCTTTTGCTGTTACATCATTCACGTCAATTACACCTTCATGAACAGATCTCGAAATATAACGGACGACACCGTCATTCGTCAGCAATCCCATGAACTCTCTGTTATCTGTATAGATAGGGAACTGGGAGATTCCATGCTTATCAAAGGCTTCCATAACATGAGTAAGGGGAGTGCTTTCTTTATAAAAGAGTACAGGTCGAGTAGCGAACTCCAAAGCCAATGGAGGTTGTTCAAGCGTTTGTTTAATTCGTTCTAATGCTTCTACGACGTCCAGATGGGGGGTAGCGATATAATAGTCACCGCTCGTCTTCTCATGAACAATCGCGTTACGTAATTTTGCGTATTGCTTTAACTGGTCAAAATGTACACGAATGACACTATGTTTCAATTTGGATCGTTGTAACAGCTCAACAAAATTATCATTTTTTGGATATCCGTTCAGTTCTTTTAAAATTTGATGTATTTGATTAAATATTATTTCAAAGCGTTCTGCAATATCATCCATGTGGTCACCCCGTTGTGATAAGTTTACTTACTACTAGTATATCTGAACTGGTGTTTACTCACACATTTTTGATTCGTAATGGAGAAAAAAATACTTGAAATATGTTCAGTTAGATCCGATGAATAAAAATAGGAACTAAGATTCTTGCTTGTAGATAAATTGGAGTATACATCAAAGAACATAAGTAGGACTAAATGATAAAATTTGTGCTTTAAATAGAACGAATACACAAAATATGCTATACTCAAAATACCAAGAAAGTAGGTGAGAATATGATCGGTGAGCGCATAAAAAAAATACGTAAAGACCGACATATGTCGCTATCTGAGCTAGCTGAACGAGCAGGGGTCGCTAAGTCGTATCTAAGCTCAATTGAACGGAACATCCAGACCAACCCTTCCATTCAATTCTTAGAAAAAATATCGAATGAACTTGATGTATCGATTAACTTCTTACTCCACGGTGAAACAGATATGAAAGACGAGAACCTTGATGAGGATTGGTTAAAGCTCGTTCAAGAAGCTATGAACTCAGGAGTGTCCAAAGATCAATTTAGGGAATACCTGGAATTCAACAAGTGGAGAATACATCAAAATAAATAAAA
>NZ_JRNX01000697.1 GCF_000786645.1 Halobacillus sp. BBL2006 | reverse complement strand
TCTCGCAGCGCAGGCCAAGCAAGATGCATGGATATCAATAATCTTATCCATTCTAGCAGGACTCGCTCTGATTTTCTTTTACAACAAGATTGGAGAATTATCAAAAGGGAAGACGTTCGTTCAAGCTGCTAACTATGTGTTCGGTGCATGGATCGGGCGGGTCATCAGCTTTTTTTACTTATGCTTCATTTATATTTTAGCCGCTCTTGTCTTAAGGAACATCGGCGACTTCATGACCACTCAAATCATTCCGGAAACCCCGCTTCAGTTCACACACATTCTCTTTCTACTCGTCGTTATTGGTGGAACTTATTTAGGGATTGAAGCGATCGGCAGAACAGCAGAGATATTCGTTCCATGGATGATTCTCTTACTGGTCTTCTTAACCGTATCTATTGCCCCCCAGATCAGTTTGGATAACCTTAAACCGGTTTTAGGAAACGGAATTACTCCAGTACTGAGCGGATCCACCATCATGATTGGAACCCCCTTTTTGGAAATGGTTTCGCTCTTGATGATTTTTCCATATGTAAAAGAAAGTAAAAAAACTAAGCAC
>NZ_JRNX01000696.1 GCF_000786645.1 Halobacillus sp. BBL2006 | reverse complement strand
CATTGGATGCGGAGGTTGGGACACTGATGAACGGAGTTCCTCGCGAAAAACTGATATATTTCCCAGAATCAATTATGGAACCCCCTCCGATGGCGACAATCACGTCATAGGGTTGAAAAGAAAAAGCATGTGTAATTAGCTCTTTAATATCCAGCTGATCTTTCAAAAGGGTGGTCTCAAGTTCCAATGTTGTAAAAGAACCCTTCACCTCTTCCTCAAACTGATGGAAGGTAAAGTCATCGAACAGGATGAGCACTTTTTTAAATCCATGCTTTCTAAGCAGCGCCTCCAGGTGGTAAATGGCGCCTTTTTTTATCTCCAAAATTGCAGGGATAGGAATGTTTGTGATTGGATTACTCATGAGAGATGAACCCTTCAACCTTCAATTTTTCTTCCACATCCTTAAAGGTCTCTACCGCAACGAAAGGCACACCTTTTTCTGCTAAAATATTTTGAAGCGCATCTTTGGCAAACGTAAGATCTGCGTGGACAGCAGGGTGGGAGTCCGGTTCACTATCGCCTGCAAAGTGAACAGTTTCATACTTTTCTTTTAATTCCTGAATAACCTTCGATTTGTCAATTCCATAGCGCTCTGAGTAGTGACGATGCTCAGGGTCTATGTTCATATGTATATTCTTATTTTTGTAGTACCCTTCGTTAGACAGCACAGTCACATTTTTAATTTCATACTTTTTCAAAATGTGATGAATGTAGTAATCCGTTCCAGCGCTTAGGATATAGACATCAGCCCCGTTTTCCTGGACTTTTCGGATGAAGTTCGGAACGTGTTCGTCAATCGGAATGTTCAAAATGTCTTCAATGATTTGTTCTTCGTTTTGATCAATGGAAGTAAAGATCCTGCTCAGAAAGTCGATGTCTTTTATGTGACCTGCTTTCCATTTTTTAAATAACTCTTGCCCTTCAGGATAATATTTTTCGATGACGATCCAGTAGAAATCCTTCTTTGAAATTGTTCCGTCAAAATCGGAAACAAATGCCCATTTTTTCATCGTTTCCCCTCCTATAAAGCTTGTCATGTACTTCTCTATTGTAACGAACTATAGAGCTTCTCACTACTGCCTAACCTCGGACTTTATGACAGAATTCTTAATCTGAATGTTAAGAAATGATTAAATATCTAGATATAGACGCTTTATCTTTGCAATTCCCCTTCATCTTGTGTAGGATTCATTTCGGGTAACGAAACAAAAGGAAGGAGGAATTCCTATGGATAAACAACAGGAACCACAAATCCCTCATCCAACTAGACTTCTGGTATCCTTATGCGCTGTGCTCATGCTGTCTGTTATGAATGGGACGATGTTCAACATCGCTGTACCGGATATTGCGAAGACCTATGACTTAATGCCTTCGGAAGTCAGCTGGGTAATGACGGGTTACATCATGGTTTATGCAGTCGGAGCGCTGACATATGGAAAGCTCGCTGACTTCTATCCATTTCGTACGCTTATTACGTTCGGATTGACCATTTTTGCCTTAGGATCGTTGTTCGGTTTTTTCGCGCAAAACTATGGAATGGTTTTAATGGCGAGAGTCATTCAAGCCGTTGGGGGAGCGATGATACCTGCACTCGTCTTTTTAGCACCCATCCGTTATTTTCCTAAAACGAGAGGAAAGGTATTGGGTATTGTCTCATCTGTCATGGCGTTCGCTTCTGGAATTGGACCGATTGCGGGAGGATTTATAGCTGGATTCCTCGATTGGCGCTATTTATTTTTAACTTCTGCATTAATTATTATCACGCTGCCTTTCTTAAGAAGAAACCTTCCACATGAAGAAGTGAATAAAGGCTATATTGATTATATTGGAGCGGTTTTCATTGCCGGGTTCATCTCAACATTGCTTCTCGGGATTACCCTTGGTATGACATGGATATTTGGACTGACAGCTCTTTTCTTCCTATTGAACCTTTGGAGAATGAGATCGCTCAGAGAACCTTTCATTCCTCCGCACTTGTTCAAAAATGTGAAGTATCGGTCAACAATCATCACGAGCTTCTTGAGTATCACTTGTTTATTCGGGATGATGTTTATGCTGCCGATCATGTTTAGAGACAGCTATCATTTAGGAACAATGGCAATCGGACTAGTACTGTTTCCTGGAGCCTTGAGCGCCGCACTCATGGGGCAAAAAGGCGGCAACCTTGTTGATTCGAAGGGCAACACATATGTTCTTTATTTAGCAATGACCTTATTAGCGGTTGGCTTTTTCTTATTATCTGTTATCGTTGGAGCAAACCAATTGGTCGTTAGTGCGACCATCATTGTTGCTTATATGAGTTTTCCGCTAGTGCAGGCATCTTCTGCAGATATTCTGGCAAACTTATTAGAAAAGAATGAAACAGGCGTCGGGATGGGGGTATTCAACTTGCTCAACTTTGTTTCAGGAGCCTTGAGCGGAGCCATCATTGGGAAAACATTGGATTTGTTTAACCCATCCCATCCATTTAATTGGTT
>NZ_JRNX01000695.1 GCF_000786645.1 Halobacillus sp. BBL2006 | reverse complement strand
AAGAAAGTAAAAAAACTAAGCACGGCTGGTTTCTGGGAGTTCTTTTTGGCGGGGGTGCCTTGTGGCTAGTTACCCTCTTATGCCTTCTTATATTAGGAAGCGACCTTACTGCTCTAAATGCTTATCCCAGTTATAAAATCGGTCAGAAAATCAATATAGCCGGCTTTTGGGAAGGGCTAGAAATTATCATCGCCATCATTTGGATGTTAACGATTTTCTTTAAGATGGTGGTACTTTATTACGCATCCTCCGTCGGCATCGCCCAATTCCTTAAGATGGATAATCATAGATCATTACTTCTTCCTCTAGGGATAGGGATGGTGGTCCTGTCGATCATCGCGTACCCTGACGTTGCTTATTTCGAAACCTTTGTCGGAGAGATTTGGCTTTCCTATGCACTTACCCACGGCCTCTTTTTGCCCTTCTTGTTATGGATTGGACTCCTTATAAAGAAGAAAAGAACTAAGGAAACAAGCACATAAAAAAAGGACTTTGCTTTAAATTGGCAAAGTCCCTTCAAGATTCCATTGAGATTGATTCTTCATCCTCTATTTCAAGCCATTCCTGTGACCATTTTTCAATTTCATCCATTAACGGTTTAAGAGATGACCCTTTTTCCGTCAACGAATATTCGATGCGGACAGGTGTTTCAGGGTACACGTCCCTTTTAACTAACCCTTCTCTTTCCATATCCTTCAATCGATCAGACAAGACCTTACCGCTGATCCCAATGGCTGATTCAATTGTACAAAAACGCTGCTGTCCGTCTAATAACTGATAAATGATCAGTCCAGTCCAGCGCTTACTTAAAATTCCAATCGCTTTTTCAAAACGAGGGCAAATGGAAGATTTACTCATTATTCATCACTCCTCCTTTAATTTTACCACAGATTTACATGTAATTAAATTAGTAAAAACAAACAACTATCTTGACACTATTAATTAACTTATATATAGTTAGTTACATAAAGTAAGTATTATAAAATAAGGAGAGATAATGGATGACAACTCAAGTAAAAGATTTTTATACAGCTGTCAAAGAACGCCGCACCATCTATACATTAAGTAAGGAGTCCCCTGTTGCTGATGAACGTATTCAAGAGGTTGTAGAACATGCCGTTAAACACACCCCCACTGCATTTAATTCCCAAGGAGCACGCGCTGTCGTGTTATTGAATGATCACCATGATAAGCTTTGGAATATGACGACTGAAACACTTAAGGAGATTGTTCCTGGTGACAAATTTGAAAGTACACAGGAACGTATGGATGGGTTCAAAAACGCATATGGCACCGTGCTTTTCTTCGAAGATATGTCGATTGTTGAAGGACTGCAAGAACAAATGCCAGTATTCGCTGATAACTTCCCGCTTTGGGCACAACAATCTAATGGAATGCTTCAGTATGTGATTTGGACCTCTCTAGAGCAAGAAGGTTTCGGGGCTTCTCTTCAACACTACAATCCATTGATTGATGAAAAAGTGAAAAGCGAGTGGAATATTCCTGACTCGTGGAAACTGATTGCCCAGATGCCTTTCGGAAAACCTGCAGCTCCAGCTGGCGAAAAAGATTTCCAGCCCGTCGAGTCACGTGTTCAAATTCATAAATAAAAGACTCTGTTAACTGCTACTGTTGTATTCCTGATTGGTTTACTCTATAAAGTTATTCCACAAACGTCCAGGATTGTTGAAGACTTGATTTCTAGATGTATGTGTGGTTTTAGGGTCGTTGGGGAAGGACTCGTCTAGCTGTAACGCCCAGACACTCGCGTCATAAGCAGAAAAATCA
>NZ_JRNX01000694.1 GCF_000786645.1 Halobacillus sp. BBL2006 | reverse complement strand
TACGGGTGAAATCCTGCAAAAGCTCCAAACTGAGAAACAAGCCGAAAAAAATGAGGGCACAATCGATATCGTTTGGATCAACGGGGAGAATTTTAAGAATGCCAAAGAAAATGGATTGCTGGCAGGTTCTTTCGTTGATGCTTTGCCTAATTTCAACAAATACTATCAAACGGATGACCCCGCATTCCAAACGGATTTCGGGACAGATGTAAATGGAATGGAAGCCCCCTGGGGGAAAGTACAATTTGTCTTTCATTACGATGAGTCTAAAATTGACTCTCCTCCTGGATCTTTTGAAGAATTAAAAACGTGGATTAAAGATAATCCAGGAAAATTCGCCTATCCAAATGCCGAAGACTTTACAGGTAACGCTTTTCTAAGACACATCCTATATGCCAATGCCGAATCGCCTTCGTCCATCTACGAAGAACCCCTGGATAATAAAAAAATCTCGGATACCGCTGAGAAAACCTGGAGCTACTTGAACGAAATCGAACCTGATCTTTGGCGTTCTGGAGAGCATTACCCGAACACGTTGACTGAGCTCGATCGTTTATACAGTCAGGGAGAGGTATGGATGACGATGGGATATAACGAAGCCCGTGCAGAATCCCTCATCGATCAAGGAGTCTTTCCTGAAACCACTCGTTCATTTGTTATGGAGCCGGGATCCATAGGGAATACCCATTTCCTGTCGATTCCTTTCAATAGTTCAAACCCTGAAGGGGCACTGACGGCGATCAACTTTATGCTTTCCCCTGAAGCTCAACTAGCAAAATTGAAACCAGACTACTGGGGAGAAAACACGCCGATCAGTATGGCAAAGTTACCTAAAGAAATGCAAGAAGCGTTTCGTGCCGTTGAAAGAGGACCAAGCGTTCTGAATCAGAAAGAGCTTGAAGAAAGCTTTATACCTGAGGCAGAAGCTGCCTATGTAGATTGGATGAAAGAGCAGTGGTTCAATGAAGTTGTTCAAAACTAAATCATTTTATCTTTTTCTGCCGAGTGCCCTATTTTTGCTGATTCCCCTCTATGGCTTGATCGCTGGTCTCTTGCAGAGTGTTCAGAAAGATGGCGCCTTCACATTTGAATACTACCTAATTTTACTGGACTCCGATCGCTTTTTAGCTTCAATAGCTTTCAGCTTGAAAAATGCGTTGCTTGCTACGCTATTTTCCTTAGTGATTGGCTTGCTTTTAACAAGAGTCTTTTATAAGTACCTAGAAAACTATTCACCTCGGTTGATCGTCTGGCTGCCAATGCTCTTTCCTCATTTTGTATGGGGTTATATGGTGATTCTCTTATTATCAGAAACAGGTATTTTTTCTCAACTGCTCACTGCTGGCGGATGGTTGGGTAATAGCAGCGAGTTTCCTGTCTGGACACGGGATCCTTACGGGATCGGGATTATCATTACTTATGTTTGGAAAGAGGTGCCCTTCGTCATTCTCATGTTGCTGCCTGTTTATTCTTCTATCAACCCAGCCTATTATGATTTAGTCAAGACACTTGGTGGCAGTTCATGGAGGCAGTTTACATCTGTGGAATGGCCAAATCTGCTCCCCGTTTTGATCGAAACATTCTTAATCGTTTTTTCGTTTACGATATCGGCTTACGAAGTTCCAGCCTTATTGGGAACCACATTTCCTGAAATGATGTCTGTTCTGAGTTATGAGTGGTTTTACGGCAGCAGCTGGGAAGAACGGCCCTTAGCTTTTGCAGCCATGATCAGCCTCAGCGGCTTCATTCTCACTCTCACATTGCTGGGCTACTTATGGCTGAACACAAAACGTTGGAAGGCAATGAGAGGAAGATTTTAATGAAATCCAAAAAATTTATTTTTCACCTTCTGGCTTTTGGTTTGTTTCTTGTTCCAACTTTTCTATTAGTTTTACAAAGCTTGAGTGAAACATGGCGGTTTCAATCTGGCGAAGGTCTGAATTTTCAATGGAAGAGCTACGAGATTCTATGGTCTGACCCGAAACTGTGGGAGGCGACTATCTGGTCTGTCAGCATAGGTGCTGGTGTACTCTTTATCAATTTGATTCTGGGTATTACTACAGGAAAAGCTCTTGCTCTTCTTTCTTTTAGAGGAAAACCATTTGTTGAATCTATTCTTCTCTCTCCTATATTGATTCCTGTATTAGCCATCGCTATGGGGCTGCACTTGTTTATGATTCGTGCGGGCCTTGCCGATACTCTTTTAGGTGTTATTCTCATTCACCTCGTTCCCACTGTGCCCTATAGCATCAAGATCTTCCATAATTCGTATCATCAAATGGGAAATCATTTGCTAGAGCAGCCCTTAATATTGGGAGCATCCCCCCTTCACCAGCTATTCACAGTGGAGCTGCCATTGATGAAACCAGCTCTTAGGAGTGTTACTTTTTTAACAATCGTTATCAGCTTAAGCCAGTACGCGATCACAGCTATTATAGGAGGAGGGCGGATTATTACCCTGCCCATGATTTTCTTCCCGTTTCTTGATACGGCGAATGCTTCAGTCATGGCTGCCTTTTCTGTATGGTTCGCTATGATCCCACTCTTTTTATATTTAGTTATGGAAGGAATGATTCTCCTTCTCCCTTATTCACGCATGCCATGGAGGAATAGAAGATGACTATCGCATTAGAGATTTCGCAACTTACAAAACAATTCAATCAACAATTCATTCTTCATAACTTGAATTTCAAACTGAATAAAGGGGAG
>NZ_JRNX01000693.1 GCF_000786645.1 Halobacillus sp. BBL2006 | reverse complement strand
TGATCAAGATGCCGAAGATTTTGAAGAGAAACGAAATGATATGTTGAAATTCGTGACAAAAGCATATCGGGACAACCGGGATTTTTGGACTTACGTTTATAAAGACTTAACAGATACATTAAAATAACTTGCCTTTTGATAAGGCAGGTTTTTTTATGTTTGAATTCCATCCTCTGTGCCGATACTGATGAAAAAAGGGGCATTCAAACATGCAATATTGGATTCGCCTGTATTTCCAAATCCCGCTTTTTTTAAGGCTCTTCGGAACGGTCATGATCATGATGACTATTTTCGGAGGCATCATTCATATATTAGAGCCTAAAAGCTTCCCTACTGTTTTTGATGGAATCTGGTGGGCTTTTGTAACCGGAGCTACTGTAGGTTACGGGGATTATGTACCCCTTAGCCCAGCTGGGAAAATAACAGCTATTTTTTTGATCCTGACAGGTGGAGGATTAGTTACTTTTTACATGGCTACGTTGTCAGCCTCGACCGTTAAACATGAGCAGGCGTTATCCAAAGGTGAAGTGGATTTTCGCGGAAGCGACCATCTTGTGATTATCGGCTGGAACGAAAGAACACGTCAGTTAATAGATATGATCTGCGATCAAGAGTCGCCGGAACGGATTGTATTGATCGACCGCTCGATGAATCAATTTTACCAGCGTTTATCGAATGTACATTTTGTTAAAGGAGACGCGACCGAAGAAACGACGCTTGAAAAGGCTAACGTGCAAGGAGCACGGATAGCTGTAGTCACCGCTGACCCATCAAAAAAAGAAGAGCAATCAGACCAATCGGTCATTCATCAAATTGTAGCTTTAAAAGGCCACCATCCCAAATTATCCATCATTGCAGAAGTTTTGACAGACCGTCAGAGAATCAATGCTGGAAGAGCCGGTGCGGATACCGTCATTCGTTCAAATGATTTTATGAGCAGCCTATTTTACCATGAGCTCTACAGGAATGACCCGGTCCAACCATTTGAACTACTTCTCGACTTGCTGACAGCCAGGCAGTTTCACGAAGAAAAAGTGCCTGAACAAATGGAAGGAGAGCCTTTGATAAAAGCGTTGGAATACTTCCTCAAGGAAAGCTGTCAAATTATCGGCATTAAGAAGGGGGAAGAGGTTTCGTTTGATCTTCATGCCGAAACCCTCCTGGAAAAGGGTGACTTTTTAATTGTCTTCTCACCTCTTCGTCATTAATGCTTGTTCCACTTGAGCTAAAAGTTCACGTCCCACGCTGACATACTCTTCAGGAAAAGAGGCATCTTTATCTACTGGTTCCTGAAATTGATCGAAGATAGCACGAAAGTTCCCTTCTTTTACATTATCGTCAAGACCTGGGTTGTATTTATGAGATAAAAGAAAAGGTTCTTTCATCTGAATCGTCGCATAATCGGTTGGTGTATCCAAAGATCCAGACGTGACTTGAAAGGGAAGCCTTAAAAATTGGTAACCGACTCGATCATCAATTTTATAGTCAAAATATCCATGTTCATAATCCCAGTTATCCGAAAGTTTAAATCCAAACGGCTTGAGCTCACTTTCTACATCCGTAAACGTATAGACTTCATCGGTAATCGAAGAAGATAAAGGTATCATAAGCACTCACTCCTTTTAGTCCTATATTGCCCAAATAAAAACACCTCAGGTCATCCATTTTCTGGATGACCTGAGGTGGATTTTTTTGTCATTACAGGCGCTTTTCTAGCTTTTCTTTTTCTTCTTCGAATCCAGGTTTTCCTAGAAGGGCAAACATGTTTTTCTTGTAAGCTTCTACTCCAGGCTGATCGAATGGGTTCACTCCTAGCAGATAGCCACTAACAGCACATGCTTTCTCGAAGAAATACACAAGATAGCCGAATGTATAAGCATCTCGTTTAGGCAGGTGAACAACCAAGTTTGGAACTTCACCATCTGTGTGAGCAAGCATCGTACCCTGATAAGCTTTTTCATTCACTTGATCAACTGTTTTACCTGCTAGATAGTTTAGTCCATCAAGGTTTTGCTCGTCCTCTTCTATTGTAATATCAGAAGACGGATTCTCCACGTGCAGAACCGTCTCAAACATATCCTTACGACCATCCTGGACGTATTGGCCAAGAGAGTGCAAGTCTGTTGAGAAGTTTGCTGAAGCTGGGAATATGCCTTTTTGGTCTTTTCCTTCACTCTCACCGAACAACTGCTTCCACCATTCTCCAAAGTATTGAAGGGAAGGCTCATAGTTAACAAGCATTTCGATAGTTTTTCCTTTATTATAAAGGACGTTACGAACGGCCGCATATTGATAAGCCGGATTATCAGAAAGCTGATCTGAGCTAAGTTCTGTACGTGCTCTTTGAGCGCCTTTCATCATTTCTTCAATATCGATTCCACTTGCCGCAATTGGTAACAGTCCTACCGCCGTTAAGACAGAGTAGCGTCCACCTACATCATCAGGAACGACGAATGACTCATAACCCTGTTCACTGGCAAGAGTTTTCAAAGCACCTTTTTCTTTGTCTGTTGTAGCATAAATACGTTTACGCGCTTCTTCTACACCATATTTGTCTTCTAGAAACTTGCGGAAGATACGGAAAGCAATCGCCGGTTCCGTAGTTGTTCCACTTTTTGAAATGACGTTGATCGATACGTCTTTTCCTTTAAGTACATCAAACAATTCATTCAGGTATGGTGCGCTGATACTATTTCCTACAAAGAAGACTTGTGGAGTTTTACGGTCATCACCAGCAAGCTCATTGTAAAAGCTGTGATTGAGCATCTCCAGAGCAGCACGAGCGCCTAAGTAAGAGCCACCGATTCCAATGACAAGTAAGACATCAGAATCTGATTTAATCTTTTCTGCAGATTTTTGCACGCGGGCAAACTCTTCTTTGTCATAGTCTTCCGGCAGATCGAGCCAGCCCAGGAAATCATTTCCTGCTCCAGACTTTTCGTGTAAAGCTTGGTGTGCCAAAGAAACAGCACCTTGCATATAATCAAGTTCGTGCTCACCAAAAAATGGCAGCGCTTTTTCATAATCAAAACGAACATGTGTCATGTTTGTGACCCTCCATTTAATGAAATAAATAACTTAAACCAGTTTTAACTTTATCGAAACCTCCATCCCAAATCAAGCAAACCTCTAATTGAAAACGGATACATAGCAAAAAAAGAAGTTCAGGAACCTTCCTGAACTTCTTTTACCCCATTTATTTGGAAAGCTCTAAGATTTTCTCAACATCATCAGATTCCAGTTTGTTGAAATTGCCGAATGGACCACGCTTCATCGCACGGTCTACAATAACGTCGAATTTTTCATCTGAGATATCATAGTCTCTCAGCGTCTCTGGAGCCCCTATAGAAGACCAGAAAGAGCGAAGCGCTTCAATTCCTTCCTCCGCCACTTGTTGATCAGATTTACCTTCAGGATCTACTCCGAAGACTTTTGTAGCTAATTGAACAAATCGTTCCGGTTTAACGTTTAAGTTATGCTTCATCCAATTCGGGAAGAGAATAGCCAGTCCACCTGCATGCGGAATATCATAAACAGCAGATACTGCATGTTCTATATTATGACTTGCCCAATCTCCGCGGTAACCCATTTGCAGCATGCCATTCAATGCAATGGTTCCTGCATAAAGAATAGTTTCACGATGCTCGTAGGATTCTAAATCATCGAGCAATTTTGGTGCTGTATCAATGATTGTTCTTAACACCCCTTCAATCATCTCATCCTGGATCGGTGATTGCGTCGGAGTATGGAAATACTGCTCAAATAAGTGTGTCATCATATCAACGATTCCATAAATCGTTTGATTACGTGGTACGGACGTTGTATAAGCTGGGTCTAAAATAGAAAACTTAGGATTTGTATATGGAGGTGCCCCCCATCCATACTTTTCGTTTGTTTCCCAGTTTGTGATGACAGATCCAGCGTTCATCTCTGACCCTGTCGCAGCAAGGGTGAGGACCGTACCAAATGGAATAGCGTCATTTGGGGTAGCTTGTCTTGTTACAAGATCCCACGCATCTCCATCATATTTTGCACCAGTGGCAATCGTTTTGGTACAGTCGATGACACTGCCGCCGCCTACGGCCAGCAGAAAGTCTATATCTTCGTTCTTGCAAATCTCTACACCTTTATGAACAGTGGTCAGTTTTGGATTCGGTTCTACGCCTGACAGCTCATGAACTTGAACTCCAGCCTTATTCAGCTGCTCCATTACTTGATCGTATACACCATTCTTCTTTATGCTGCCGCCACCATATACGATCAATACGTTTTTGGTACCTGCAGGCATTTGCTGTGGTAATTGTTCGATCTGGTCTTTACCAAAGATCAGCTTCGTTGGATTGTAAAAAGTGAATGCTTCCATGTTGAGATCTCCTCTCTATACTAAAAAGTCTCGAGTCATATTATCCCCGATTTTGTTCAGATACTCAAAAGATATGCAATGTGTATAAATTTGTCGGTCCAGTTCAAGCTATGATTGAGTGAATAAATATAGAAAGGAGGATGCAATATGAGTTGGTTTCAACGTGTAGCCCTTTTGTTAGTTATTATTGGTGCCATCAACTGGGGATTGATTGGATTGTTCCAATATGATCTTGTTGCCGGTTTATTTGGCGGCGGAGAACAGAGTGGAGCTTTTGCGCGCGTCATCTATACACTAGTAGGCATTAGTGGACTTATTGCCATTTCCCTTTACTTCTCCCCAGCTGCCGAATATAGTGAAACAACAGCCGAATCCGCTGAATAATAAAAATGGACTAGTCATAATGACTAGTCCATTTCATTTACTTGATTTATTTGCGAAATTTTTCGCGATCGTCAGACTGTTTGATCCAGTCTTCCAATTTATCTTTTAGTGTGTTGAACCCTGCTTGCGCATCCTCTTGCTGTTGCTTCGGTGCTGCTTGCTTACGAGGGCGTTGCTTCGGTGCTTCTTGAGTAGCACGGATAGAAAGAGAATATTTATTCTTCGCTTCATCAATGTTTAGGATTTTAACCTGTACTTCATCACCTTCAGAAAGGTGCTCGTTAATATCCTTTACAAAACCGTGAGTGACTTCTGAAATGTGTACCAAACCTTGAACTTGATCATCAAGGGCAACGAATGCACCGTATGGTTGAATTCCAGTAACTTTACCTTCTAATACTTGACCTTCTTGAAACTTATCTGACATGCTATACAACTCCTGATATATATATTATTCGCTTCTTTTCACGCAATTAATGATTCTATCACAGTTCTCCTCATTTAGCAAAAAACATTTTCTGCTCAATTAGTTTTGCTAAGGAATTCACAATTTGTTGGAAAATTTGCTCATCTGCGAATTCTATGCATGATATAATGAAAGAAAAGCATGCGTAGGAGGAATTCATATGACTGTAGGAGATAACATCAGAAAATACAGAGAGGCAAAAAATTTCTCTAAAGAAGACTTAGCCTTAAAAGCACGGTTAGGAGTAACGACTCTTGAGAGCTATGAAACCAATGAACGCACCCCTGAACTAGATACGGTCTTAAAAATTTCTACTGTATTAGATATCCCTGCATCTGAGCTAATGGAATTTGAAGAAGAGAATGACTCGAATATCGATTATGAATTACAAAAATTGATTCAAGAAATTGGTGTGAAAAGCTCTAAATTGATCTTAAAAAAAGCGAGAGACTTTTCAGAACAAGACGTTTTACGAGCGATGAATCTATTATATGAATTAAATCAACAAAAAAAATAATTTAAT
>NZ_JRNX01000692.1 GCF_000786645.1 Halobacillus sp. BBL2006 | reverse complement strand
TTGATATGGCTTGGGTGCCAGTCAACTTGCTGGTTATTTTCAAGGAATTGATCCTTCAGTTCTGTCGTTTTAATAAACCAGCTCTCGATTGCATAATAAAGCAATGGAGAATCACAACGCCAGCAGTGCGGGTAGCTGTGCTCATATTTTTCTTTATGGAAAAGTAGTCCTTCATTTGCCAGGTACTTCACGATATCGACATCACAGTCCTTCACGAAGCGGCCTTGGAATGGAGGAATATCTTCCGTATAACGACCTTGCCCATCAACGACATTGAAGAAGGAAAGGTTGTGTTCTTTCACTAAGTTATAGTCATCTTCACCGTAAGCTGGTGCGATGTGAACGACACCTGTACCGCTCTCAGCATTAACGAAGTCTGCTTCAACAACGAAGTGACCGCGTTCCGGCTTCACAAACGGGAATGGGGCGACGTATTCTACATCTTTGAATTCGCTCCCTTTATGCTTCGATACGACTTCATACTCTTCACCAAGATTCTTCTCAGCAAGAGCTTCTGCAACAATGTACACTTCGCCGTCTTTCTTCGCCTTGATATAATCAAGATCAGAGTGAACCGCTAATGTTACGTTCGCTGGCAGCGTCCAAGGAGTCGTCGTCCAGCCTAGGAAAAACTCATTTTCAGAGCCTTTCACTTTGAATTTCGCTGTTGCAGAAAGGTCTTTCACATCTTCATAGCCTTGCGCCACTTCGTGGGAGCTCAATGTTGTTTGACAACTCGGGCAGTAAGGCGTGACACGATGACCTTTGGATAGTAAATCACGCTTGTGTAGGTCACTTAGGATGTACCAGACACTTTCAATATAACGGTTTTGCAGCGTCACATAGGGATCATCCATATCAAGCCAATAACCGATAGACTCAGTGAATTCACGCCACTCTTTTTCATAGTTGAAGACACTTTCTTTACATTTTTCAATGAACTTCTCAACACCGTACTCTTCGATTTCTTGCTTACCAGAGATGCCAAGCTGCTTCTCTACTTCAAGCTCCACCGGAAGACCGTGCGTATCCCAGCCGCCTTTACGTAGAACCTGGTAGCCTTGCATCGTTTTGTAACGGCCAACGAAGTCCTTGATTACGCGGCCAAGTACGTGACCAGCGTGAGGAAGACCGTTCGCTGTCGGCGGTCCCTCATAAAATACAAATGTCTCTGCACCTTCACGCTCATCCATAGAGCGTCTGAAGACGTTCTCAGCGTTCCAAAAATCTTTG
>NZ_JRNX01000691.1 GCF_000786645.1 Halobacillus sp. BBL2006 | reverse complement strand
GCCGATTAAAATACTGACACCCATATATAAAATCAACGATTTATTTAGGTAACCGCCTTTTCGGTAGGCCCAAACGCCGCCGATTGTTGCAAAGAATACCTGTACGGCGCTGATTCCTGAGACTTCATGAGCTGTAAAGGCTGTAAATCCTAACAATGGGGGTATATATAAGAGCATAGGATATTTTATAATTGATCCCCCGATGCCTAGCATTCCGGATACATAAGACCCTACGAAGCCGATGATGAAGATCGTGATGATTAAACTGAAATCCATGTTGTAACCTCCTTAAAAAAGGGAACCGCTCCTGGTTCCCTTTTGATTATTTAGCCTTTTTGAATCCAGAACTTGAAAACGCCATTTTCTTCTTCGTGTTGTAGTAGTTCATGACCGCCGGACTTCGCCCATGCAGTAAGGTCACTCTTCGCACCTTGGTCAGTTGCGTGAATTTCAAGTACTTCGCCAGACTCTACTTCTTTCATAGCCTTCTTAGTTTTCACAATTGGCATTGGGCAAGCTAATCCTTTTGCGTCTAATACTTTTGTTACGTTCATAATGAAATACCTCCAAATAGTTATTTTTCTTTATGATAGCTGCTAAATCTTTGTCAGATTTTATCGGACCGCGCAACGGTTAGGACCAATTTCCATTTCTCGTTGCTCTTCGTCTTCAGGGTTGATTTTACCCATGTTTGTTTCACGGATTTCTTGATAAGCATTTGGTTGAGGTGGCAGGTTCTCTGTCACCATTTTTCTAAACTCATCTTGATCATCGATGTTCAAGCCGTGGTTTTTCTCAAACAGTGTACCTAGTTTCTCAGCCACAGTGCCATCCTCGTTCATCTCATCCATAATCATGAAGTGAGCAGGAAGGACGACAAGTTCATCAGATAGCTCTTTATAACGTGTATAAAGCGTCTCTCTAAGGTCCATAACCCAGTCTTCAGCTTTTCCTGCGAGGTCTGGACGACCGATGGAATCGACGAATAGAATATCGCCGGACATCAAGAATTGGTTATCGACTACAAAGGAAGTAGAACCAATTGTGTGACCTGGTGAATAAAGCGCATTGATATCAATCGTTGTGTTACCAATGGTTACTTTTTCACCATCTTCTAGCGGTTGATAGTCAAATGTTACTTCTGCTGCGTCTTTCGGCGGCAGCCAATAAGTGGCACCGGTCGCTTCGGCAAGTTTGCGTCCGCCAGAAATGTGGTCTGCGTGAAGGTGCGTATCGAATACGTGGGTGATTTTTACTCCCATTTTCTCAGCGAAATCTGTATAAGCACCAATCATGCGAGTGGAGTCGATGATCGCAGCTTCTCCGTTGGAAGTGACCATGTAGGAAAGGCAGCCTTTACCGATACGTATGAATTGGTACAGTTCGCCTCCATCATTCAAGTCTCCATCATTCAAGTCACTTACTTTAATAGGTTCAAGGTGTTCACTCCACGCTTTCATGCCGCCTTCAAGAGAATAGACGTTGGATACGCCCTCATCTTCAAGCATCTCAGCGACCATTTGTGAAGATCCGCCTTTGGCACAAGCGACCACGATTTCCTTATCTGTTGGAAGTTGATCCAAAATCTCTTCGACTCCATCAAGCAAATCAAAATACGGGATGTTCAAGTACTCAAAGTTTTTCCCTTCGATTTTCCAATCGTTAAAAGCATCTTCTGTGCGTACATCCAATAGAAATAATTCTTCATTGTTCAGAACTTTATTAGCCATTTCTTTAACAGACATTTCTTGTACTGCCATTTTCATTTACCCCCTAAGGTATATTTTTGTTTAAAATTTTTTATTTGTTAAGTGAAGTTGTATCTCCAGACCATTCACTCATGCCTGGAACGACGTTATAAACATTTTCAAAGCCTTTTTCTACAAGCTTTTGAGCGGCCATGTCACTGCGGTTCCCTGTACGACATACAACATAAACGTCTTTAGAGCGATCTAATTCATCTGCACGTTCGTCTAATTCTCCTAGTGGCATGGACGTTGCTTCAGGAATGTGCTCAAATGCATACTCCGCAGCTTCACGTACATCTAAAATTAGTGCGTTCTTATCAGAACGGACATTTTGCAGTTCTTCGTTATTTACAACTTTGTCGTGTTTCGTTTCTTGAGTGTCTTCATCACTAGCTTTTCGTACATAGTGCTTCAGAACGTCTCCTTCTTCAACTGTGCCCAGGTACTGATGACCTGCGCTTTTAGCCCATGCAGCCAGGTCTGCTTTTGAACCTTTGTCTGTTGCAAGGACTTCAAGCACCTGACCTGCTTCAATGTCTTTCATTGATTTCTTTGTTTTCACAATCGGCATTGGGCAAGCAAGCCCTTTAGCATCTAACGAAAGATCTGTCTTAATATCCATATACAAACATCCTCCCAAAACCCGTGTGGGTATTATTTTTTGAAAAAAATTATTCTGTTGGACCGTCCCAGCTCATCATGCCGCCTTCCATATTGGTGACGTCATATCCTTTTTCTTCTAAAATCTGCGTAGCACGGCCACTGCGGCCGCCAGAACGGCAAACCATAATATATTCTTTAGATGAATCCAATTCACTTGTGCGAGCCTCTACTGATCCAAGAGGGATGTGCTTCGCTCCAGGAATCATTCCAGACGCTACTTCATCGTCTTCGCGTACATCTACAATGTTCAATTCTTTTCCTTGTTCCAAAAGATTTTTTACTTCGTTAGCTGTTAAAGTTTTCATAATAACTAGTACCTCCTATTAGATAAACAGGTTCACGTTACCGTCTTCAGCATCAGCTAAATAAGCGGCTACACCTGCGTATTCAATTTCATCTAGCAGTTCATCTTTTTGTAGACCAAGTAAGTCCATCGTCATCGTACATGCCACAAGGTTTATTTCTTGTTCCTGTGCCATTTCGATAAGATCAGGCAGTGGCATCGCATTGTGCTTTTTCATGACGTCTTTGATCATTTTCGGTCCAAACCCTGCAAAATTCATTTTTGAAAGGCCCATCTTATCTGCGCCACGAGGCATCATTTTCCCGAACATTTTCTCCATGAAACCTTTTTTCGCAGTGATCGGTTCATCTTTTCTAAGAGCATTTAATCCCCAGAATGTGTGAAAGATTGTTACTTCATGATCATAAGCTGCTGCCCCATTGGCAATGATATAAGCAGCCATCGCTTTATCATAATCTCCGCTGAATAAAATAATATTTGTTTTTTTTG
>NZ_JRNX01000690.1 GCF_000786645.1 Halobacillus sp. BBL2006 | reverse complement strand
CCATTTTCATCTGTTCGTTGATGTTTGGTCCTTGAAGACTGCGAATAATGGGTTCTTCATCTTCTTGATTCCAATAAAACATACGAGCAGAGGTGCCTGTTGTTTTCCCTACGACCTTTTGATTGTCCTCTTTCAATATGCCCATCACTAAACGGGTAACCGTTGACTTCCCACGGATTCCATTAACTAAAATTCGAGTAGGTATTTTTTTTAAATTGCGATCAAGAGTATTCTTTTCTCGCAAACCAAGTCCGAGGGCAATAAACGCAAAAATCGCCAAATAAACCAATTCGTCCACAGCATTCCTCTCCCTTCTACCATATCCACCATACCATCTACTATCCTTCTATGAAACTATGTATCAGCAAATTTTTTCCTTTTTCAACACGCGAATTCCTCTCACACTCCTCTTTACCCTAAAATCTTACTTTCAAAATATTTTTTTCTGAAAATTTTATCATTTTATGAAAAAAGCCCCCGAACGATTGGTATACCGTTCGCAGGCTCTGCTTCGTTTAAGTCGGTATAACTAGTTTTGTTCCTGCACGAATTACACTCGGATTGGAAATCTGATTGGCATCTGCAATCTTCTGAACCGTTGTTCCATATCTCCTGGCTATGCTGTACAGCGTGTCCCCTGGTTGAACGGTGTAGGTCGAAGCAGATGATCCAGGCAGCAACAATACTTGCCCTACTTTGATCAGGGACGGGTTTGCCAGCTGGTTTACAGATACTAATTTGCTCACCGTTGTTTGGAAGCGTAAAGCGATCCGGTATAGTGTATCCCCAGGCATCACGGTATAGGTTTTGGAAGAATTGTCCACTTTAGAGGGAATAACGAGCACTTGACCCACTTGAATAAAACTTGGATTAGAAAGATGATTCACGCTAGCAAGCTCAGAGACCTTTACCTGGTTGTTCAGTGCGATCCTATAGAGAGTGTCCCCTGGTTTGACCGTATAGGTCCTTCCTGACGAAGGAGTCAGATTCAAAATCTCCGAAACGGTGACAAATTGATAGCCTCTTGAATTAAGTTGAGAAATAATAGTTGGTAAGGCATCGGGTGTTCCCGATGCTCCAGCCCCTGTGTGCATGAGGATGATCGAACCCGGTACAATGTTAGACATGACACGGTTTGTCACCTCATCTTTTGAGATACCCTTCCAATCAAGGGTATCAATCGTCCAATGGATGGTATGCGTATATCCAGCACTTCCGACTGTATTCAAAACAGCCGAATTTACGGAACCA
>NZ_JRNX01000689.1 GCF_000786645.1 Halobacillus sp. BBL2006 | reverse complement strand
CTGCTTCAGATAAGGGAGAATGGATTCCATTTCTTGCTCTGATATTTTGTAATCCAAGATAGAGTCTTTAATATCAAATGACTTATAGAAGCGTCTTCGCTCTTTCTCTTTAAGTTCATCACCCAAATAGTAAACATGAGAATCAAAGCGTTCATTCTTTAATTCCTCGGTTACTCCTTGCCATTCGTCCACGGGAGGAAATTCAGATACATATAGGCTATGTAATACCACTTTTCCACCTCGAAACAGTTGTCGATTCTGTTTCAATTGCTGGTATGTAATGTGAACATCGCGTTTCAATTCATTTCTCCAGTTGATTTGCTTTTGTTTCAAGCGCACAACATGTGTCTTCCAATGATGCTCTTTTTCTAACCAGACTTCCTGCTCCTTCGTATTCATATGAAGAACATCAAAGCCTTGCACGACGACAAGGTCGTGTATCAATTTCCAAAAAAAATACTCTTGTTCTATATGCATCTCTCTTCCCCCTTTCTCACTAATATCATACCACGGAGAAGATCTATCTCTCCATGGAACTGCTTTTAAAAAAGCTGCCAAAATGATTGGCAGCTTTCCTTCTATTCCCCTCGAAAGATATTAGACAGCAAACGTTGTCTAAGCCAAGGGATATTCATAGATGCTCTTACGACTGCTTTCCTCAAGCCTGGAACTTGAGTAACAATGTTTAACAAACGATAGCGAAATTGGTATATTCCAATGATGAACGAACTAACAATAATCAGCCATTGAAAAATGCTACGCAACTCATCCACCCCTATTCGGTGTTTTGATGAGTTTATGTTTTGTAAGAAGGCACCAGTCTATACATTCACATATTGATTCACTATAGGTTTCATCGTTTCTCTTAATACACTCGCAGAGCGTTGGAATTTTTCTTTCTCTTCCTCAGACAAGTTTAACTCAATGATTTCAGTAATCCCTTTTCGATTGACAATCGCAGGAACACCGATATATAAGTCCTCTACGTTATACGGTCCATCCACATATCCTGAAATCGTCAATACTGCGTTTTCATTATGAAGAATGGCTTTCGTAAGTCTTACCAGTCCCATTGCAATCCCATAATGGGTGGCTCCTTTTCGCTGTATGATATGGTAGGCTGCATCACGGACTTGCTCGAAAATTTTATCAAGATCTTTGAGATCGTATTGATCTGGGTGGTCCTGAATACGGTCATAAACGGAACGTCCCGCTACGTTTGCATGGCTCCACACAGGAAGTTCTGAATCTCCATGTTCTCCTAGAATATACGCATGTACATTTCTAGAATCAATACGGAAATATTCACTCAATTGGAAGCGTAAGCGAGCGGTGTCTAAAATTGTTCCAGATCCAATCACACGATGAACTGGTAGTCCTGAAAATTTCCAAGTCATATAGGTTAGAATATCAACCGGATTTGTCGCTACAATAAAAATGCCGTCAAATCCACTTGCCATTACGGATCCCACAATGGATTTAAAAATAGCCGTATTCTTTTCTAACAGGTCGAGCCGGGTTTCCCCTGGTTTCTGATTAGCTCCTGCAGTGATTACAACGATATCCGCACTTTGGCAATCTTGATAATCTCCAAACCAAATTTTCTTGTTGGCAGGGGCAAAAGCTAAACCATGATTTAAATCCATTGCATCTCCTTCAGATTTCTCTTTATTCAGATCAATCATGACTAGCTCGTCAGCAACTCCTTGATTCAATAGAGCAAATGCGTAGCTGGAACCTACAGCTCCGGTTCCAATTAAAGCGACCCGATTTACATGTTCCATCAATAACCACTCCCTATTTGTTATAACTTACCTTCATTGTAAATCATTTAAGAAGTTTATGGTGGGTAAATATAGCGGAGATCTTGTCTATTTTGTGAAACATTTCACGTACTTTTTATGCCGTTTTCTGTAATTATATAAGAGACCTTCTTATCAAAAGCCTCTACTGGAAGTTGTTGATGACGTTGTTCTTCAGAAGCAATCATCACCGTTTGACCTTGATAATTCTGCAAAAACCGGTCGTAATAACCCCCTCCATAACCTATCCGATACCCTTCATCGTTAAATAGAAGTCCTGGAACGATTAACAAATCAATCTTTTCCTTTGCTAAGTGCGCTGTCTTTGTAGGATCTGGTTCTTGCAAGCCGAAATAAACCGTTTCTAGCTGGTGGTAATCAGTCAATTGATAAAAGTCAAGCTGTTTTGCATCTGGCTCGCACTTAGGTACAGCTACTATCTTCTTATCTGCCCAACCACGTTCAATAATAGGAAAAGTAGACCATTCATGATCCTGAGAAATTGTAGTACCGACCGATTGAGCATTCTCCCATAATTTCGTATGAAAGAGATGCTCATACATCTGTATTTCCTTCTCTTTTTTAAGAACAGGTGAAACCTTGCGCAACGTTTCCTTCCCTAGCTTTCTTAGATCAGACTTGTTCACTGTCAGCCCACTCCTTTTCTCCAATGAGATATAAAAAAAACAGTAGGAAGAGTTCCTACTGTTTTACTTCGTTTCACGGTGAAGCGTATGTTTTCCTAGACGTGGGCTATACTTCATAAGCTCTAAACGCTCAGGATTTTTACGCTTGTTTTTTGTACTAATATAATTGCGGTCACCTGTTTCGGTGCAAGCAAGTGTAATGTTTACACGCATTTGTTATCCCTCCATGTCATGAATCTTTTCACTGTCTTATCCACATTATCAGACTTAACAATAATAACAAATTACCCCCCTACTTTCAAGTATGTTTTGTGACGAAAAACATACAAACTTTCCATAGTCATGTTCAAAATTGTGTGATATAACTAGACGTGGAGACAAGGAGGAAAGACAATGATTTATGCAATTATTACTCTAATAGGAACGTCCATCATGCTTTTTCTATTATCGTTTTTCATGAAAGATCGTATAAAGGATGTTGAAGATCAGATTGAACAAATTTCATTAACGATGTTACAGCAGAACTACCAAATAAAGCATAAAATGAAGGTATTAGAAGAAGAATTATTGACCGACAATTTGACAGAAGAAATTATGGAACGGCCCTATAAAAAGCCTTCGCAGACTAAACCTCCCTCTTCAGTCAGTACCGTTCAATCCATGTTTGAAAAAGGTTATAAAACCCACTACATAGCAAAACAGATAAACATGACTGAACATGAGGTACAATCTCTAAGGAATCGGTGGAACGAAGAGGAGAGAGTACGATGAAACAAACCGTAAGAAGCTTCGCATTAGGACTTCTCACAGCGACCATCATTCTAGGGTTTTTTTATTGGACAGACTCAGATACGAAACAGACCCAATCTAAGCCCATGAGTCAGTCTGAAATGATCCATACTTTAGAAGAGTCAGGTTACCATATATTCGATGATGATGAGCTAAGACAGATTTCTGCTGAGAACAATGAATCTAAGGAGTCTCAGAAAGAAAAAGAAACAACTGAAATTCCACCAACCTCCTATGCAATAGATGTTGTCAAAGGTACCACTTCAAAAGAAATCAGCCTGAAACTTGAAGAAGCCGGAGTCATTGAGAAAGCAGAGGAATTTGATCAATACATAAAAGAGAATCAACTCAGCCGATACATCCAAATCGGTCAAGTCACTTTAAACTCTACTATGACCTTTAAAGAAATAGCTGAAGCGATCACATCACAGTAACGAAAAGAGGATGTCTGTTAGCAGACATCCTCTTTATTAGAACTAATTCAAATCATATTGCTTGCCTTTAACCAGGTAAAAGATATTTTCACCAATATTCGTTATATGGTCTCCAAAGCGTTCAATATATCTAGCTATATAGGCCATTTGCATGATGTGCTGAATTTGCTCGTGATTAATCGCTGTAAGTTCAAGCATACTTTTCACGACGTTTCCACATTTTTGGTCAACAACGTCATCCATTTCTCCAAGCTTATTGGCAAGGGAAATATCTTCATACTCAAAGGCTTTGATCGCTAAGTCAACCATATCCATTACTAGAATGGCCATCTCGCGCAGTTCCGGATCTATTTCAATTCCATGATCTTCACCAAGATGCAGAGTCGCTTTAGCAATATTTGTCGAGTGATCTGCCATTCGCTCTAAGTCTGAGGAAATCTTTATAGCTGTAACCAATCTCCGAAGATCCCGTGCCACCGGCTGTTGCTTGGCAATCATCAAAATTGCATCATCATTGATCTTTTCCTCTTTTTCATCAATGATGGAATCATCTTCAATAATTTGCTTCGCTTTCTCAACATCTCCCTGATACAACACATGAATCGCTGCATCGAGAGAATATTTCGTATCAAGTGCTAATTCTTTAATTTGCTCTTTTAAATCATTTAGATCATTTTCGAATTGTACGCGTATAGACATACGGATCCCCCTCTTTCATAAAAATCAATTAACCGAAGCGCCCAGTAATATAATCTTCTGTTCGCTTATCTTGAGGGTTTTGGAATAAGTTATCTGTTTCAGCGAACTCGATTAATTCTCCATTCAAGAAGAAGGCTGTCTTATCAGAAATACGTGCCGCTTGCTGCATATTGTGTGTCACGATAATAATGCTGTACTTCTTCTTAAGTTCTCGGACAAGCTCCTCTACCTTAGCCGTAGAGATCGGGTCAAGTGCAGAAGTCGGTTCGTCCATTAGAATTACATCTGGCTCAACAGCTAATGCTCGTGCAATACATACCCGTTGCTGCTGACCACCGGAAAGTCCATAGGCATTTTCATTCAAACGATCTTTCAATTCATCCCAGATCGCTGCATCCTTAAGACTTTTCTCAACAATTTGGTCAAGAACTTCTTTCTTCTTAATTCCATGAACTCTTGGTCCATAGGCTACATTATCATACACAGACTTCGGAAATGGATTTGGCTTTTGGAAAACCATACCAACTTTTGTCCGTAAATATTCTTGCTTAAATTTGCTGCTGAAGATTTCTTCATTACGATATTTGATGGAACCTGAAGTTTTAACGATGGGAACCATCTCAACCATACGGTTTAATGTTTTCAAAAATGTGGATTTACCGCAACCAGAAGGACCAATAATCGCTGTCACCTGTTCCTCTGGCACATTCATACTCACTTCATATAAAGCTTGATCAGAACCGTACCATAGATTTAAGTCATTTACTTCGATAACATTATTCACTTTCTTCTGCTGTTTTTTCTCTCTCTTTTCTACAGTTGGTGCAGTGCTTGTCATGCCACCTACATTTGTTTCTTGATTTTCTTGAATCTTACTCATAATGAAACCCTCCTCATCCATAATTAAAGGCGTCGTTGAAATTTATTTCGAATTAACACGGCAATTGAGTTCATCAGCAATAGAATAGCTAGCAATACGATAATTCCAGCCCCGGCAACAAATTGCCATTCTTCCTGAGGTCTGCCTGTCCAGTTATAAATCTGAATCGGCATCACCGTATATTTCGCTAAAAGCGAATCAGGCAGGGTAAAAATAGCTGTTGCTGCACCGACAATAATTAGTGGTGCTGTTTCGCCGATAGCTCTAGACAGGGCAATAATCGTACCTGTCAAGATCCCCGGGAGTGCTGCAGGTAAGATAACCCTGGCAATAGTTTGCCACTTCGAAGCCCCCATACCATACGAAGCTTCTTGTATATCTGAAGGTACGGAACGTAAAGCTTCCTGAGAAGCAACCACGATTACTGGAAGAATCAATAATGCCATTGTTAACCCACCAGCAATTAGAGTGTAGCCATAATTGAACATATAAACGAAGAACGTAAGACCGAGTAATCCAAATACAATAGATGGAACTCCTGCTAAGTTCTGAATGTTTACTCTAATGAAATCCGTGAATTTGTTTTCTGAAGCATACTCCTCTAAATAGATCGCTGAGGACACACCAATGATCACAGACACAACAGCTACGATGACCATCAGCATAATTGATCCGATCAGACCTGCCCAAATACCTGCTTCTTCAGGATAGGGTGCAGGAAAGCTTCTAATATAATCCCAGCTTAAATATCCAATTCCTTGAGTCAATACACGGTAAAATAAAAGGGCTAAGAATACAAGACCAACTGTAGTGGCTAGAAAAAACAGCACCATCATAATTTTATTGGTCAGTACCCGTCCTTCCATGCGCTTTTTAATACCTTGTTCATTCTGTCCAAGCATTAATATTCCTCCCTGAACCTACGAGTAATATATTGTGCAATCAAGTTCATGATCAAAGTGAATACGAACAATGTCATACCTACTGCATATAGACTGTAATAGATCGTTGAACCGAATGTCGTATCACCTGTTGCAGCTTGCACAATAAATGCAGTCATTGTCTGGATGGATTGAGTTGGATCCGCAGTTAGATTCGGTGTTGCTCCAGAAGCGATTGTTACAATCATCGTTTCTCCGATTGCACGGGAAATCGCTAGTACAATGGATGCTACAATACCGGAGAAAGCAGCCGGCAGGACAACCTTGAATACAACTTCTAGTTTTGTTGCCCCTAGTCCATAAGCACCTTCACGCAATGCATTAGGAACAGAGTTCATGGCATCCTCAGACAAAGAAGCAACCATTGGGATAATCATAATCCCTACAACAAATCCACCACTTAACGCGTTGAATATTCCCAGATCAGGAATGAACGTTTGAAACATAGGTGTTACAAATGTCAAAGCAAAATAACCGTAAACAACTGTAGGGATTCCCGCTAAAACCTCTAATACAGGTTTAATAACGCGTCTCACCTTATCATTTGCATATTCACTCAAAAAAATGGCTGACATAAGTCCAAGTGGGACCGCTACGACTGTAGCAATCAAAGTAATTAGCAACGTACCACCAATTAATGGTGCTACCCCATAATCACCAGACCATGGCGACCAATTCGTACCTGTATAGAAATCAATTATTGAAACATTAGAAAAGAAGCCGACCGATTCGCGTAATAAAGTAAATAAAATACCCACTGTCGTCAAAACACTGACTATAGCACATAACAACAAGAACCAAGGGATGATTTTCTCTATTCTTTCCCCTAAGCTCGTTTTTTTCTTTCTTTGT
>NZ_JRNX01000071.1 GCF_000786645.1 Halobacillus sp. BBL2006 | reverse complement strand
GAGGGAAGTCTCACTAGCCGCTAGGCGCTGGAACTAGATAGCACAAAGGGATAAGCGGATTAGTTGAGACCCCCGAAGCTCCTTATTCCACACAAATATCTCGGAATCGAGTCTTCCAGAATTCTGCACGTTTGTTGAATATCTATTAATAAGTATTTAGATATTTTTAAAGATAGACTGTTACAATAAATTGTTTAACAAACCCTACACTATCTTAAAAGCAAAGAGTAAATGAGGCTTTCAACTAAGCGAACGTGCATTCGTAAAAATCCTTTGGTAAAATGAAAGAAGAATAAACATAGAACGGAGCGGGCGTATGCACTCAAAAATACGATTTATACATAGCGCGGACCTGCATTTGGACAGTCTGTTTAAAAGTAAGGGACATTTTCCAGAAAGATTGCTAGAACAATTAAGGAAAAGTACGTTTGAAGCCTTCGATCGTCTTGTGGATCAAGCGATTAATCACCAAGTTGATTTCGTTCTCCTTGTAGGGGACTTATTTAACGAATCGATAAGGAGCTTGAAGGCACAGGTATATCTAAGGAGCGGATTCCAAAAGCTCGATAAATTTGGGATTGATGTTTTTGTGAGCTACGGAAACCATGATTATTTGCAGGGGGATCGGTATCCGATCGCTTTTCCTGCCAATGTACATGTTTTTTCATCTCAAGAAGTCGAGGCCATCCCTTTCTATAAGGGAGAGGAGCATATCGCAAACATCTATGGATTCAGCTACATCGAAAGAGAAATTAGAAAAAGAAAAGTACAAGAGTATATAAAAAAGGATAGCCCACATTTCCACATCGCTATGTTGCACGGAAGTTTAGAATCAAACACGGAACACGATGTCTACGCCCCATTTCTAATGGAGGAATTATATGCACGGAGGATGGATTATTGGGCACTTGGACATATTCACCAAAGACAAGTGCTTTCTGAAGACCCACCCGTCGTTTATCCAGGGAATATTCAAGGACGATCAAAAAGAGAGACAGGAGATAAAGGGTGCTATTTCATTCAACTGGATGGCGTGAATCATACGCGTACGTTTCTTCCTTTACATAGCTTCACTTATGAAACAGTAACTTTAGAGTGTGAGAATTTGAATTCCCCTCACGATTTGGAAGCTGTTTTGGAACAAGCAAAAGCACAGGTTCAACAAAAACAGAAATCCATGATGTTGGAAGTGACACTTCTTTCAAATAACGGAGTTTTAACCAAGTGGCAAGAAGAAGGTTTCCTTGATGAATGGATTGAGGTTGTGAATGAAGCTGAGAATTTGGAAGAGGACTGGATTTATATTTATCAAGTTCATATCGAAGATCAGCCATATTGGGAAGAAGAGGAGTTGAAAAGAGGTCAGCACTTCATTGGTGAATTATTGAGAGAAATCGATGGGCTGACAGAAGAAGAGGTCATGGATTGGTTGGCTCCTTTATTCGGCCACCGGAGAGCATTAAAGTACATTGATCAATTGACGCCAGAAGAGGTTCGATCTGAGATGGAGTTTGCAAAGGTGAGTCTAGTTGAACAATTGTTAAAAAGAGAGGACCAGCAATTATGAATGTAAAAGAGATTCATATCTATGGTTTTGGAAAGTGGCAAGACCAGTCTTTTGTTTTGGAAGAGGGAATAGTCAATCTAGTATCTGGTCAGAACGAAGCTGGTAAATCCACGCTGCACCAGTTCATCCTATTTATTTTGTTTGGATTGTCACCAAAGCAAAGGGAGTATTATCAACCAAAGAAAGGCGGGGCTGTAGGAGGAAAACTGGTCATCGATACACAAGACCATGTACGAGTGACCATTGAAAGACTGCATGATCAGCGGAACGGGAAAGCTGTCTGTCGATTAGAGAACGGTGATGAGTATGAAGAGGAGTGGCTATATGAGTTGTTGAAAGGAACAACTCGTGAAGTTTATGCTTCTATATTCAGTTTCAGTGCTGAAGATTTAATGGATTTGCACCGAATGTCAGGCAGTCAATTAGGAGAAGTACTGTTGAACGTGGGGTTGACGGGTTCAGACCGTATTTATGACACGGAAAAATGGCTTGAAAAACAACTCGAGCAGCGGTTCAAGCCAAAGGGAAAAAAACCACAAATAAACAAACAGCTTCAAGTGGTAGAAGAGGTCAACCATAAACGATTGGCTGCTGAGAGAGAAGAAGCCAATTATCTGCAATTGCAGGAATCTAAAACAAAGCTGATTAGGGACATGGATAAGCATGAACAACAGATTAAGGAGAAAAGAAAGAAGTTATTCAGCCGTGAACAGCTCTTAAATGCTTTACCGGCGATTTCTGAATATCATCAGCTCCAAAAGGAAGTCATGGCATATGGTGAGCATTACACCTTTCCTATAGAAGGTAGAGAGCGATATCGACAGTTAAAGGAGAATATTCTGCCGCTTGAAAGTGAACAACACTTACTTGAATCAAACATAACAGAGATGACAGAAAGGCTTGAAAAACTTGAGAGCGATCAAGCCGGACAACCAGCCTTGGATCAAGCAAAGGCCGTTCTTCTAGAACGAAATCAGTATGAACAAGCGGTCCATTACGCTGAGGAGATGGGTAGTCGGGCAGAAGCAGCAAGAAATCAATTAAAACAGAATCTTCGTCACATGGATATCCCGATTGATGGGGAAGAAGTACGAGAGTATCCTTTACCTTTTTACATAGAAGAGACATGGGCAGATTTAAAAGAAGAGGCAAACTCAATACAGCAGGAAGAGACCCAATTAGATCAAAGCCAGCAAGAGGTCCGTATTGAACAGCAACAGGTGGGTGCTAAACTGAAAACGTTAAAAAATGAGAGAATTAGTGACCAAGAGGCGAATGAATACTCAATGCAAATCGATAAAGCTTATCAAAAGACAAGTCCTGATGTAATAGAGACGAGTGCGATTAAACAACGTCATGACTTACTACTAGGATTTGCTGTTTTTCTAATTTTAGCTGGATGGGTTGGCGCATGGATCACTTCTAGTACGCTTTTAGGCGTGTTATCTATGGTAGCAGGAGTTATTTTTATATCCGCAGGGTTACGAAGTCATCAATCGTATCAGAAGAATATGAAGTATTCTTCTGAGAAATCAGGGCATCCCTCTAGCCTGTCGATGGAAGAGGCGAGGCAAAAATTACAACAATATGAAAAAAACAGGGCAGAATATAGCTATGCAAAAGATCGCTGGAAGCAGTTAAACCAGGAAGATATTCGTTTTGATGAAAAGCGAAGGCTGCTATTACAAAGAAAAAGTCGGTTGGAAGCAGGCATCCAGGAACAAGAAAGTCTTTACCCATTTCTGACTTCGCTTCATATTGACTATTGGGATAAGCTCTTTCACTTACTCATTAAGGCCAAAGAGAAAAGTGAGGAGATTGAAGCTCTCGCCGAACAAATAGAATCGAATGAACAATTGATCCAGAAAATATTATTTGATCTGGAGAAGTTTTACAAGCTGAGGAATTGGGAATCGAGTCAAAAAAGCATCAACCAAAAGTGGGCAGAGCTTCAACGTTGGGTAAAAGAACAAGAAAACATGGTTGAACAGATAAGTCAACTAAGCCACAGTATTTGTGAGAGTAAGAAAAAGTTCCATGAAATCGAGTTGCGTCTTGATTCATACATTCAAAAACGGGAAGAGCTTTTTCTGCAAGCTCAAGTAGAAGATGAGGAAGCGTACTACGCTAAGGCTGATCAGCATGAAAGACTTACAAACAATCAAAGAGAAGTCCATCGTTTAAAGCAACAACTAAAGGAAATGCTGGCAGATAGTGAACAGAAAGAATTCAACATATGGCACCAAGTTCCTGATGAACCAATGGTCAAAATAGAAATAGAAGCCATGAAAAAAGAGATGGCGGAGGCTGAAAATAGGGTGAGGGCTTTGCAACAAGATCTTTCTGATATTAAAAGCCGCCTGATGCAATTAGAGAACTCCGGTCAGCTTTCGGAATTGACCCATCAGTATGAATTGGAAAAAGAGAAATTGCGTGAAGAATCAAAAGAGTGGGCTAAGCATCAAATTGCTCTACGATTATTAGAGAGAACGAAAAAGCGATATATGGAGAAGTATCTGCCTGAAGTTATTGAAAAGGCTGCTCATTACTTTAGCAAGTTAACAGGCTTTCAGTATAAGACCATCCATCTTTCAACAACAGAGCGAAAAGAGATGAAAATCGCTCATAACGACGGTCAACTGTATGAGGTGCAAGAATTATCCAGAGGGACGAAAGATCAGCTTTATGTAGCTTTAAGGATTGCGTTAGGAGAAACAATGGCCGAAACGTTGAGACTCCCCTTCATGCTGGATGATGCATTCGTCCATTTCGATCAGAGCCGCTTAAAGGTAATGCTTGAGATACTGGAAGACGTGTCCAGGCGCCACCAAGTTCTTCTCTTTACGTGGAGAAATGATCTTGGAGAACACTTTAAAGCCACAAATGTGATCACGCTTGAATAAAATGTCGGAGAAGGTCGCATATCACCTGTATTAATGGTAAAATGTTTTAAGATTAAAAGAGGAAATAGCAATTGGAGGGTTTCCATTGCCAGAAAAAAATAATAATGACTGGATTAAATACGAAGAAACAATTGAACAATTTATACAAGTGATTGCTAAGAATATGAATTTATATGGCGTGACCCCGTCCATAGGGCGCTTATATGGAGTGCTGTATTTTTCAGAGGAACCGATGACTTTGGATGATATGAGAGAAGCATTGGAAATGAGCAAAACAAGTATGTCTACAGGGGTACGGGCCTTGTCGGATATGAAGATGGTCGAACCTTCTTTTAAAAAAGGTGTACGGAAAGACTTGTACAAGTCTGAAGAAGATTGGTACAAATCGTTTACGTCTCTTTTTGGGAGTCGTTGGAGGCACCACACAGAAACGAACATTGATGAAGCGGATGAGACAATTCATGAGCTCGAGAGTCTAAAAGAAAAAACAGAAGATGAAAAGCTTATCGAAAAAATCGACCATGACATCGAACGACTCACTTATGCTCAGAATTATTATCGCTGGCTGATGAAATTCATCCATGTAGTAGAGTCTGGTGAAATATTCAAATATGTACCAAAAGTCGATCAGAAAGAAACGCAGGATTCATGATCGCAAAAGCTGTCCCATACTCCAGGAGCGTAGTATCATAGTACGTGAAGGGAATGACGGGGACAGCTTTTTTTATATACGTGGGGTTTCAAATGAAAAAAACAAAA
>NZ_JRNX01000688.1 GCF_000786645.1 Halobacillus sp. BBL2006 | reverse complement strand
TGTCACAAGCAGTACAACTACCATAGAATGACTTAATGGAGCAATCAACTGGAAGATAACCGCCACAATACATGCAAGGACAATTCCACCTATAGATCCTTCTATCGTCTTTTTAGGGCTGATTTGCGGCCATAACTTATGCTTCCCAAACGCTCTACCGAATAGATAGGCACCCGTATCAGTAGCCCAGACAACGAATAAAGCGAAAAACAAGTACTTAAGACCTTGATCTGCTACACGCGTTTCAATTAAATAATTGAACCCCATTCCTATATAAATCGTAGAAATCAAAAGGAATCCTGCATCATCAAACGTGAAACGATTTTTAACAAGGACTGTGTAACTAAGTAATATCAGAACAGCCAGCAAAGTGATTTCCGATTTTGTAATCAGATTTTCCGTCATGATGCCATACTCATCAAGGTCTTTATAAGGAAACATTAATGCCCACATCAGCAGGAGCCCGAGACCTGAAGCCACAGAGTATCTTGATATTTTCTTCATTCTAACAAGCTCTAATAGAGCAATGCTTGCAATTACATATACGAAGAGCTTAAAGAACAGCCCTCCAGAAACTATGATTGGTATAAAAATCAGTGCCGCAACCACGGCAGTTATTGTTCTCTGTTTCATATCCTTTCACCCTTACACTCCACCATAACGTCGCTTACGGTTTTGATAGTCGTACAGTGCTTTTTCAAAAAGGCTTTCATCGAAATCAGGCCAGTAGACTTCAGTGAACCAGAATTCTGCATAAGCCAATTGCCATAACAAGAAATTGCTTAAGCGCTGCTCTCCACTGGTCCGAATTAACAGGTCCGGCTCGATAAGATCTTTCGTATAAAGTTCAGAGGAAAAAAGATCCTCGTTGATTTCAGATGTGGAAAGCTCACCCTGCTCTACTCTGGATGCTATTTGCTTCACTGCATTGACCATTTCAAAACGACTTCCATAGTTCAAAGCAAAATTGAGAATGAGACCATCATTATTTTGTGTCCGTTTGATAGCTTCATCCACTGCTTTGCGGGTATGAGACGGTAATACATCAAAATCCCCGATGGTTTGGACTTGAACATTTTTTTCAATGAGCTCTGGCAAATATGTATTTAAAAAGTCAACAGGCAGCTTCATTAAGAAGTCTACCTCATTTTTGGGCCGTTTCCAATTTTCCGTCGAAAAGGCATATAACGTTAGTACCTTCACACCGATGTCAGAGGCGTGTCTCACAATTTTCTTGACGACACTCATCCCCTCTTTATGACCGGCTATTCGAGGCATCCCCCTATTTTTCGCCCAACGTCCATTTCCGTCCATGATTATCGCTACATGTTCTGGCAAATGATTATAATCAAGGCCTAGAGGCTGCGGTGATGTCTGTTTTTTATTTTT
>NZ_JRNX01000687.1 GCF_000786645.1 Halobacillus sp. BBL2006 | reverse complement strand
TGTAACCATTGTTTTTTAATTATTTTTATAAGAAATTTTATCTTGAATCGTACCATCTTTTTTATGGATGATGACCTGAGTTTGTTTGTTCTGAGCAATTGCTTCTGCGCGTTCGATTGCTTCTTCTTTTTTATCATAGACATTGGAAGGCTGTTTCGCGTCTTCCGCCTGCACCGCCCATCCGTCCTTATGAGAAACGACATGCTCTCCCTTATCCAAAAGTTCCGGACGACCTTCATATTGTTGATCATCATCACGTTTTCTTAAATCAGTATCACTCATTTGCTTAACTGCGTTGATCTCTTTTTGATCTGCATTGTCGTACCATTCTTTAGCCTGCTCTGTGGCAATAGGAATCGCTCGCCCTTCATCATATCCTTGATCAATCATTGCATTGGCGATGTCAATCGCTTTTTTTCTTACAGCGTTATCAAGATTTTTGAATGAACTAGGGTAATCCTTGCTATCCCAAGGCATAGGTCATCCTCCTAATCGATTTGATTTTATTATCGTATTACCGCATTAAACATAAATCTAAACGGAAGAACTCCCCTAAATATTGGTTCTTACAAAAACCATAAATTATTCCTACTCCAAAACACCTACTCATTTTATAGATTACAATGGACCTTAAACACTGATTTGAAAGGATTCAGAAAATAGGATAGCATTAAAAGAAGTTGTCTTGATGCGTACATTTCAACAAACGTTATAAACAATCCCATTGAATGAAGGAGGCAGCCTTTCATGAAAGCGCATTATCACCCATTAGGAGATCGAGCTGTGGTCATCGAGCTTGGAACCAAGATTGATCTTACCTCTCAAAAGCGAGTCAAACAGGTGTGTGAAAAGCTTGACTCTACACATCCTGACTGGATGGTTGAATACATACCTGCATTTACAACCGTCACCGTTTTCTATAATCCCATCACCATAAAAAAACAGACCCACTCTTCTGAACTACTCCCATATAAATGGGTATGTAAACAATTGGAAGACCTCATTTCGAATCTTTCGGTTAGAAAATCGAAAAAGCCACGCGTCGTTGAGATCCCCGTCTGTTATGGTGGGGAATTCGGACCTGATTTGTCTTACGTCGCTGAAAAGAATGATTTGAGCGAACAGAAAGTTATCAATCTGCATATGAACGGAGATTATTTAGTTTATATGATTGGATTTGCTCCAGGTTTTCCTTACATCGGCGGTATGGATAAAAGAATCGCTACATCTAGAAGAGACGATCCCAGACTCAAGATTCCAGCTGGGTCGGTTGGAATTGCCGGGCAGCAAACCGGTGTCTATCCCATTGAAACCCCGGGCGGATGGCAGCTGATCGGCCGTACGCCTTTGCAACTTTTCCAACCTGAAAATGAAATCCCTTCCCTCCTTCAAGCCGGAGATAAAATTAAATTCACTTCTATAACCGAAGAAGAATATCGATCAATCAAGGAGGATGAGTCATGATCCACATCGTCAAAGCAGGTCTCTTAACAACAATCCAGGATCTCGGACGTTATGGATACCAAAAGCACGGTGTCATTGCAAGTGGAGTTATGGATAGTGAGTCGCACCGAATTGCCAATCTACTCGTAGGCAATAGCCCGGACTTAGCCACTATGGAAATTACTCTGATGGGGCCTGTAATCGAATTCCAAGACAACGCACTCATCTCCATTTGTGGAGGTAACCTCTCACCGATGATCAACGGAGACTCCGTTCCCATGTGGAGACCGATTTTCATAAAAAAAGGAAGCGAACTTAGATTTGGAAATCCTAAACAAGGATTTCGTTCATACCTTGCAATCGCTGGTGGATTTGATGTACCTCTGATCATGGAGAGCAGATCGACTTATCTACGAGCAGAAATCGGAGGGTACCAAGGCCGCGCTTTAGAAAAAGGGGATGAACTGAATATTAATCATCTGTCTGAAGTGTCCGCGAGACTATTAGAACGATTGGAACAAGCATGTGGAAAGCGATCTCACTTAACAACAAAGTGGTTCGTTGCCTCTGAATTCACCCCAGTCATCCAATCAGGCGAAACCATACGTATTATAGAAGGAAGAGAATACGGTCAGTTTACTAAGGAAAGCCAAAAAGCCCTTACAGCTGAAGACTTTCAGATTGATTCAAAATCAGATCGGATGGGTTACCGCCTGAATGGTCCACAACTTAAAAGGAAAAAGCAAGTGGATATGGTTTCAGAAGCCGTCGCTTTCGGAACGATTCAAGTACCAGCTGAGGGCAATCCGATCGTCTTATTAGCAGATCGCCAAACGACTGGCGGGTACCCTAAGATCGCCCAAGTTGTCAGTATCGATTTACCAAAAGTGGCACAAATGAAGCCAGGAGAACGCATTCGATTTGAAATGATAAGTCTGGAGAAAGCTCAGCAATTATACTTGGAACGTGAGAGAGCCCTCGATCAATTAACGCGAGGTCTTGCATTTAAAATGAGATAGGAGGCAATCATATGAATATCGTTGATTTAAATTGTGATATGGGAGAAAGTTTCGGCTCTTATAAAATTGGTCGTGATGATGAAATTTTAAAATATGTAACATCTGCCAATATCGCTTGTGGATTTCATGCAGGTGATCCTTCGACGATGAAAAGAACAGTAAGCATGGCGATCAAGAACAACGTAGGAATTGGGGCTCATCCTGGTTTGCAAGACCTTGTTGGTTTTGGACGCAGGCCGATGGATATTTCCCCAGAAGAGGCCTACGATATGGTCGTCTATCAAATTGGTGCCTTACAAGGCTTTGTCCAGGCTGAAGGCGGTTCGCTTCAACATGTGAAGCCTCATGGTGCCCTATTCAATATGGCTGCTAAACAAAAAGAACTCGCTGATGCTATCGCTAAGGCTGTACATGATATTAACTCAGACCTTGCGCTATTCGGCCTAGCAAACAGCGAACTCGTTAAAGCCGGAAAGGAAGCTGGACTAAGGACCGCAAGCGAAGTGTTTTCCGACCGTACTTACCAAAAAGACGGCTCTCTTACTTCACGACGTGAATCGAACGCTTTAATTACGGATCATGAGCAAGCCGTCAGTCAAGTGATCCGGATGATTAAAGAAGGAAAGGTAAGGACTTTACAAGACATTGATATTGATATCGATGTGCAGACAATCTGCATTCACGGTGATGGTGCAAATGCTGTCGACTTTGCTTCCTATATTACGAGAGCATTAAATGAAGCTGACATCGAACTCGATAAAATCGGAAATTTTTTAAAACGATAAGAAAAGGAGCCACATCATGAAACAACAATCGAATCGTAGTTTACTACTTGGAGCAGCCTTTCTTATGGCTACATCTGCCATAGGACCAGGTTTCCTAACACAAACCACACACTTCACTGAACAATTAGCCGCAAGCTTCGGTTTTGTCATATTAATATCCATCATCATTGATATTGGTGCGCAGCTTAATATATGGAGAATTATTGCGATCTCTGAAAAGCCGGCCCAGGATATTGCTAATAGTCTTCTTCCTGGACTTGGTTTCGTATTATCGATCCTCATCGTGGCTGGAGGGCTTGCCTTTAACATCGGAAATATTGCGGGTGCTGGCCTGGGAACAAACGTCCTTTTTGGAATTTCGCCTGAAATGGGTGCTTTATTCAGTGGAATCGTTGCGGTAGCCGTTTTCCTTGTCAGAGAAGCTGGGAAAGTGATGGACCGTTTCGCGCAAATTGCCGGTTTCGTCATGATCGCTTTGACGATTTTCGTTATGTTCTCCGCCCAGCCTCCAGTCGGGGAAGCAGTGGCTAAGACCGTGGCTCCAGATACCATTGATTTCCTTGCGATCATTACGCTCGTCGGAGGAACCGTCGGCGGTTATATCACTTTTGCCGGAGGACACCGCTTATTA
>NZ_JRNX01000686.1 GCF_000786645.1 Halobacillus sp. BBL2006 | reverse complement strand
GTGGCATACTGTGAATGTTGCAGAAACGATCAGCCAATAGATTCCCTGTTTGACAGACATCGATTGTGTTTTTGTCCAAGATTGAGTCAAAACATGCTACAATAGGGGACAGTGATTGTACGATGAAAGAGGAGGTCAAAGACGAACATGAGTAAAGTCCGCACAGAAGATTTGCTAGATCAGTTTAAGCTAGAATTGGTAGCAGGTGAAGATGGCATTCACCGTGAAATACATACCAGCGATATATCACGACCCGGAGTAGAAATGACGGGATACTTCAAGTTCTATCCTAAAGAACGATTGCAGTTATTAGGAAAAACGGAACTTTCCTATTTTAATGAGCTTACGAAGGAGCAGCGACAGGAACGTGCTGAAAAACTATGTACAGACGTTACTCCAGGAATCGTTATAACGCGAGGGATGGATATCCCCGCTGAATTGCACGTAGCAGCAAACGAAGCAGGCGTCCCTTTAATGCTTTCTCCACATAAGACGACACGTGTGATCAGCCGTCTAACAAACTTTTTAGAAACAAAATTCGCCCCATTCACAGCGATTCACGGTGTACTTGTCGATATTTATGGGATTGGTGTGCTGATTACCGGTCAAAGTGGAGTTGGTAAAAGTGAGACCGCTCTTGAACTTGTGAAGCGCGGACATCGTCTTGTCGCTGATGATAGCGTGGAAATCCGCCAAGAGGACTACGATACGTTGATCGGAAACAGTCCTCCTTTAATTGAACATCTGCTTGAAATTCGTGGACTAGGGATCATAAATGTGATGACATTATTTGGTGCCGGTGCCGTCCGCAGCTATAAACGAATTACGTTAGTGATCAATCTTGAACTCTGGGATAAAAACAAACAGTATGACCGTCTTGGATTAGAAGAAGAGACAATGAAAATCATGGATGTTGAAGTTCCGAAGGCGATCATTCCCGTACGTCCTGGACGTAATCTCGCTGTTATCATTGAAGTGGCAGCGATGAACTTCCGTTTGAAACGCATGGGGGTTAATGCAGCAGAAGAATTTTCTGAACGGTTGACGAATGTGATTGACTCGGATCAGCAAAAATCATAAGGGAGGGGTGACATCGTGACTTGTACACCTGATGCCTTAGACCGGGTTTTTCTCCAATTAGGTCCATTATCGATTTATTGGTATGGAGTCATCATTGCGACTGGAGCCTTCTTAGGTTTGTTGATCGCAACAAGAGAAACCGAACGTCTCGGCCTGAAAAAAGATTATATGATCGATATCGTCGTTTATGCCATTCCAGCGGCGATTGTATGTGCACGGATATACTACGTTATTTTTGAGTGGGATCGGTATGTAGGTGGTCCATGGTGGGATGTCTTCGCTATTTGGGAAGGCGGTATTGCGATTCATGGAGCTTTGATCG
>NZ_JRNX01000685.1 GCF_000786645.1 Halobacillus sp. BBL2006 | reverse complement strand
CCCCGCCATCCCTAGCCCCGCTCCAGTAACGGACCCAGATATCTCGAAACTGAGTCTTCAACAATCGGGAGCTTTTATGTAAGAAGAAAAGCATTGAATGCATGCGGGTGGGGAATATTTTTCCATACAAAAACGTCCAGAGGAAATTCTCTGGACGTTTTTCTGGTCAACCTTATCAGTGATGAGCAGAACGCTTATGATTTTCCTCTAATGAACATTGAAGTAACGGGCTTCTGGATGGGCAAACACCATCGCTGTGACCGATGCTTCCGGTTCCATCATAAAACCATCAGTCAATTCGACCCCGATATCTTCAGGTCGGATCAGTTGGAAAAGCTTCTTCTGATCCTCAAGGTCTGGACAGGCAGGATAGCCGAAGGAATATCTCTGCCCCTGGTATTTGGCAGAAAATCGTTCCTGCATTGTGAAATCCGTCGGGTCAGGGAAGCCCCATTTATCCCGCATGAGCTGGTGGATATGCTCGGCTAATCCTTCCGCCGTTTCCAGAGCAAGAGCTTGCAGAGCGTGACTTTCTAAATACTGGCCGTTTTCCTTCAGTTCGACAGCGCGTTGCCGGATCCCCTTTCCAGCTGTGACTGAAAAGAAGCCGACATAATCCATCTCCCCGCTCGATACTGAGCGTATATAATCAGCAAGGCAAAGAAAAGGTTCTTTAGGTTGTCTTGGAAACGTGAACCGCTCGATTACGGTTGTTTTATCGCTTGGATCGTATATGATCACATCATTCCCGTCTGATTGAGCCGGGAAGAATTGATAGATGGCGGATGGACGGATCCATCGTTCGGCTTTTGCCTTTGCCAACAGTCCATCAACGACTTCTTTCAGATGCACGGCTTTTTCATTTTTTTCCTCCAACAGTTTTGAAATTCTTCCTTTAAGCCCAAGGTGATGACCAATCAGCATTTGCATGTTGATGAATGGCTCGATTTGAGCCACCGGATAATCACTGATGAGGTGACGCTCAAAATCATGAGGATAATAGACTGGTACGGTCGTTGAAACAGTCGATTTTGGTTTAACAGCAACCGCTGTGGCTGATTCCGATGAAGAGCGTTGAACCGAAGCACGCGATAAGGCAGCTTCTTGTTTCTTTTTATGTTCATCCAACAGCTTTACTCTGCTTTCCTCGTTACTCAACTGATTGGATAGGGATAGTCCATCCATTGCATCTTTTGCATATAAAACGGCACCTTCGTATTCAGGTGAAATTTTTGTGTTCGTAAATTTACGGGATAGAGCGGCTCCGCCAACGAGAATTGGCAAAGAGATTTTTTGCTGCTTCAAGTCTTGTGCGGTCAGTACCATTTGCTGAGCAGATTTAACGAGCAGTCCTGATAATCCAATAATATCCGGTTTTTCGCTTTGTACTTGCTTAATCAAGTCGGATGGAGTAACTTTTATGCCTAAATCAACGACTTCAAAACCGTTGTTGCTTAAAATAATTTCTACTAAATTTTTCCCGATATCATGAACGTCGCCCTTCACTGTCGCGAGCAAGACCTTTCCTTTTTTATTCGAGGAATCTTGCTTCTCCATATGTGGTTCTAGAAAAGCGACGGAAGCTTTCATCACCTCTGCGCTTTGGAGAACTTCTGCTACGATCAGCTGGTTATCATTGAAAAGGCGGCCGACTTCT
>NZ_JRNX01000684.1 GCF_000786645.1 Halobacillus sp. BBL2006 | reverse complement strand
GACGCTTGATGAAATTGAAGAAGTCCTTCACTTTGTAGACTTGGATGTCATTCAACTTCATGGAAATGAAACGGTTTCTGATTTGCTGAAAATCAAAGAAGCTACGGGATTGCCTGTATGGAAGGTCATTCACCATCAAAATGACGGACGAAAACAGATGGATCTTTTCCAGGGAGTTGCCGACGGGTATGTCATCGATTCCAAGGTGAAAGGCGCATACGGCGGGACGGGGGTTCGCTTTGATTGGGAAGCGGTTCCCGGATACCGCGATTTTGCCCTTGAGCAGGGCGTACCCTGCCTGATCGCTGGAGGAATTAATACCGAAAATATTGGAGAATTGTTAAGCCATAAGCCTGAAGGCATCGATCTTTCCAGTGGAATCGAAATGAATGAACAAAAAGACATAAGTAAAGTCCAAACAATCATGAAAGAGGTGGAACGGAATGTTGCAAGTTTTTCCAGACATTAAAGGCCGATTCGGAGACTTTGGAGGGAAGTATGTCCCGGAAACGTTGATGGGGCCACTACAGGAACTCGAAGAAGCATTAGATGAAGCGATGGCAGATCCTTCGTTCCTCGAAGAGTATCACCACGTATTAAAGGAATATGCAGGCCGTCCGACCTCTCTATCCTACGCAGATAAAGTCAGCGCCCATTTAGGTGGAGCGAAAATCTATCTGAAGCGGGAGGACCTGAACCATACAGGGGCACATAAATTAAACAATGCGGTTGGCCAAGCGTTACTTGCGAAGCGGATGGGAAAACAGAAAATCATCGCTGAGACAGGCGCAGGTCAGCACGGTGTTGCATCTGCTACGGTCGCAGCAAAATTCGGCCTTGAATGTAAAGTGTTCATGGGAGAAGAAGATATTCGCCGTCAGGAATTGAATGTCTTCCGCATGAAGCTGTTAGGAGCGGAAGTTGTTTCTGTATCAAGCGGAAACGGTACACTGAAGGATGCGACCAATGAAGCAATCCGTTACTGGGTAGCCAACTGCGAGGACCACTTTTATCTCATCGGATCGGTCGTTGGCCCTCATCCATACCCACGTATGGTCCGTGATTTCCAGCGGGTAATCGGAGACGAGTCGAAAGAGCAATTTTTACAAGTGGAATCAGAGCTGCCTGACCGCATTTACGCATGCGTCGGCGGGGGAAGTAATGCGATGGGCATGTTTTACCCATTCCTTAATGATGAAGCGGAGCTGATCGGAGTAGAAGCGGCCGGGAAAGGGATTGATACGCCTGAACATGCTGCGACACTATCTAAAGGGACGCCAGGCGTAATCCATGGTTCCCTGACGTATTTGATGCAGGATGAAAACGGGCAAATTACCGAGCCGTATTCAATTTCTGCAGGACTAGATTATCCTGGTATTGGTCCAGAACATGCACACCTTTTCCAATCCCGTCGTGTCCGCTATGAAGCAATTACCGACCAAGAAGCCTTAGATGCGCTTAAACTTTTGACGGAAACAGAAGGCATCATTCCAGCGATTGAAAGTGCTCATGCCTTAGCCCAGGCCTTCAAGGAAGCACCTGAAATGTCTAGAGATCAAACCATCTTGATTAACTTATCAGGTCGTGGAGACAAGGATATGGCGACACTGATGGATCATTTCGAGGAGGAGGTATAAGCGATGCTGACGAAAACATCATTCCAAGGAAAACTGACCAAAACCGAGAACCTGTTCATTCCATTTGTGGTAGCAGGGGATCCAGATCCTGAAATGACGATCCAATATGCGCTCCGGCTGCAAGAAGAAGGAGCGGATATCCTTGAGCTCGGCGTCCCTTATTCCGACCCTCTAGCTGATGGGCCGACGATTCAGAGGGCAGCAAAACGCGCCTTGAATGCAGGTATGTCGCTAAGAAAAGCGATCAAGCTCGTCCCAGAACTTCGAAAGCACGGCGTTGAGATTCCAGTCGTGATTTTCACTTATTATAATCCTGTGCTCCAGATCGGTCATGAAGACTTTTTCAAATTGTTAGAAGAAAACGGAGCAGAAGGCGTATTAATCCCTGATCTTCCTTACGAAGAAAGTGAAGAGGTAAGAGGCTTGGCAGAAGAGAAGAACATTGAGTTCATCTCTCTTGTCGCACCGAATTCGGATTTAAGGATCAAACAAATTGCTGAGCATGCCCGGGGTTTTCTCTATTGTGTATCAACGCTTGGTGTTACAGGAGAGCAGAATAAAGGAATGTCGGCTGAATCACTTTCTTTCATTAAAAAAGTGAAAGAGCACAGTCCTGTTCCTGTAGCTGTTGGATTTGGCATCTCTTCCAATGAAGATGTGAAACTCGTCCGTAAACAAGCCGACGGGGTGATCATCGGAAGTAAAATCATCCGCTTGATTGAAGATGGTCTGGAACATGTCGAGAAAGGAAACCGAGATGCAGCTTTAGAGAATTTTTCGAATGGTATCCATGAGCTTGTAAAGTAGGTTAGCAAGAGAGCAGAGAGGAGTAGAGCAGAGATGATCTATATGATCGACCATTACGATTCGTTCACGTACAACCTTGTCCAGTATTTAGGTGAGCTTGGAGAAGAGGTCATCGTCAGACGGAACGATAAAGTGGAGCTAGCAGAGATTGACGAGTTGAAGCCTGATTTGATATTTCTATCTCCAGGACCTTGTTCCCCTGATGAAACAGGGGTCACGCTGGAGGTCATTGACCGGTATAAAGATAAAATTCCGATGTTCGGCGTCTGCCTCGGTCATCAGGCCATTGCGCAAGTGTTCGGAGGGAATGTCGTTCGGGCGGATCGACTGATGCACGGGAAATCTTCGAACATCTTTCACGATGGCAGAGGCATTTATAAAGGGTTAAACAACCCAATGGAAGCCATGCGCTATCATTCTCTCATCGTTGAGTTGCCCGGATTACCGGATTGCTTTGAAGTGACAGCCGCCACTGTTGAAGGAGAAATTATGGGGATCCGCCATTTAGATTACCCAATTGAAGGTGTGCAATTTCACCCGGAATCGATCGGAACAAATGATGGCAAACGGCTATTAAAAAATGTCATTCAAAATCGCATGAAAGCTATTTTATAAAGCAAGGAGCTGATATCTATTTTAGATATCAGCTCTTTTTTTGTAGGCTAAAAGAACTAATTTCGCTATAAAATTCTGGAATGGAATTGTTAATTTATTAGAAATTTCATAAGAATAAAGCAATTTTTGTATCCTCTGTCGTTATCGCTTTCATAAATGATTGTAAATATATAACATCAGACAAATAGGTGGTCAATTGACTCGTTTTTCCCATCATTCCGACATTTTTACAAAGATTAAAAGTATGATAGATTAGGTAACGTTGTGTTCAGAGGACGTGTACATATCGGCCGATGTGAAAAGATTTAACCTCAACTTAGAACCAGCCAACTAAAAACATCAGGAGATGATTCAGTAGTTATGGAACTGCAACAAGATCCAACTCTTCTATGGTTTATAGCCATTTATGGAATAATTATGGTCGGAATCGGCATATTCATGTCGAAAAAAGTTGCCGGAAGTGAAGATTTCGTATTAGCCGGTAAAAGTTTAGGACCTTTCGTATTGATGGGAACACTATTAGCTACATGGACTGGGAGTGGAAGTATTTCAGGCGGTGAAACTTCTATGGCCTTCAGCTATGGAATTTTGCCATCCTTTATGATGATGCTCCCAACGTTAGTCGGTATTATCATTCTTTATGTCGTCGCACCTAAAATCCGTGAACACGGAAAATTCACCGTTGCCGGGATTTTAGAAGCGAAATACGGTCGTACAGCCCGTAACCTTGCGAGTGTCATTATAATTCTAGCCTATGTAGGTATCGTATCTTATCAAATGAAAGGCTTTGGCTTTATTCTTAATTTGACGACGGGCATGTCCGTCGGAGCAGGAACCATGATCGGTGCAGGAATGATTATTTTCCTTGCGATGATCGGCGGACTTCGTTCTGTTTCCCAAACCGATGCCATCAGCGGTTTCTTAATGGTCGGAGGCTTGATTATTACCGTTCCTACCATCTTTATCGTCGCAGGCGGATGGAGTGAAATCGTCGCGAACGTGCCTGAGTCCCACATGAGTGCAACGGGCGGTCTGACGACGATTCAAATGATCGGTTACTTGCTGCCTTCATTATTCTTATTATTAGGTGACCAAAACATGTATCAGCGCCTTGCTTCCTCGAAAGGAAACAAAGCAGCGAAACGTGCACAACTGGGATGGTTGATCGCGATGCTCGTTATTTCCCCATCTATTTCCTTGATTGCATTTGCGTCCCGTTCCTTATTCCCTAACATCGATCCAGGAATGGCGCTTATGGCTACAACCGTAGCTATGCCTGTTGCTGTCGGAGGAATTTTGCTGGCAGCTGCCGCTTCCTTCATTATTACGACAGGAAACTCATATCTGTTATCAGCTGCTACGAACTTAACGTACGACCTTTACGGAAAGTATGTGAACAAGGATGCCTCTGATAAAAAACTTCTATCTATGACGCGTATCTTCATCGTCGTGCTAGGATTGCTTGCATTCTTAATTATCAGCTACTTCCCTACGGTCCTCAGTGTTCAAATGTATGCGTACACTGTTTACGGTGCAGGACTAACACCTGCTGTGCTAGCCGTTTTCTTCTGGAAACGCGTCAACGCTGTCGGCGGGGTAAGCTCAATGGTTGCCGGAGTTGTCGCAACCCTTACATGGGAAGTACTCCTGCAGAAACCATTTGAGGTCAATAGTGTTGTTGTCGCTGTCCCTGTCGCTATCATCGTCTTGATAGTTGCTACTCTATTAACGACGAGCAACTATCAAACTCGTGAAGCGCCATCCAATGCGTAATAGTAGAATAAACGAAAGTCTCTCGGTTCAACCAGAATCGAGGGACTTTTTGTTTTGGTAAAAATAGGGTGGAGAGTAATTCGAAATAATCATTATTAAGAGTTTTGTCGAAAAACGGACAGAAAAATTGTCGAACTACTTAATTATTGTAAATAGTTATGAAAACGCTTGAAAGGAGGTGAAACCTTTGAACCTTCGAACCGTTATGACGATCATGACTTTTATAGTTGTGTTTACGGCTATTCCATTTGCGGTTTCTGCTGAAAAAGGAAACGAGGGCAAAGGGCAAGGAGAAGAAACTTCTGAAGCCCATCGGCCAGAGAAGCCGAGTGTTGTGGAAACCAAAAGCTCAAAAGAAGAGACTGCGTCTCGTGAGCGGGAAATGGATTCTAAACAGAGTCCAGGAGTGGATCAGGCGAAAAATAAGACGCAAGAGACGGCTGCTTCTATAGAGCAAAAGAAACCTGATCATGCCAATCAGCCCCCTGAACACTCAAACTCAGAACGGGCAGATGACCACGGTCAGAATTCCAAAGCTGATAAAAAGATAGATAGAGAAAAGAAAAATA
>NZ_JRNX01000683.1 GCF_000786645.1 Halobacillus sp. BBL2006 | reverse complement strand
CTTGGCAGAGGATTTAAACTGACGTTTGCACCCTTGTTTAAAAAAGACAAAACAGAAGGAATTAACTCCTTTAAGGCGCTGGCCACTTCCATTTCAGCGCAGGTGGGAACAGGAAACCTCGCAGGAGTGGCGACAGCCATCGCTTCAGGTGGCCCCGGCGCCATCTTTTGGATGTGGCTCAGTTCATTTTTCGGTATGGCAACGATCTTTTCAGAAGCGGTACTCGCTCAAAAATACCGTGTGAAGAAAGGGAATCATTATATCGGTGGTCCGGCTTACTATATTCGCGACGGCCTTGGCAGCCGTGGGCTTGCGATCTTCTTTGCAATCGCCATTATCATCGCGCTCGGCTTCGTCGGAAACATGGTGCAATCCAACGCAATCACCGTAGCGATGAACCAGGCCATCGGGACTCAGTCCATGACTGTGAACCTGATCATCGGTGTTTTGGTCGCTGTTTTTGTTGGGTTGATTTTATTCGGCGGAATCAGCCGCATTTCCAACTTTGCCGGTAACGTCGTGCCATTTATGGCCCTTCTTTACATCGTAGGAAGCCTGGTTATACTTGTCACTCATGCAGATCAGGTCATTCCAACGCTTCAATTGATCGTCCAGGCAGCGATTAGTCCGGAAGCCGCAGCAGGCGGAGCACTCGGAGCGACGATTAAAGAAGCGATCCGGTACGGCATTGCCCGAGGATTGTTTTCAAACGAAGCAGGGATGGGTTCTACTCCTCACGCTCATGCGGTCGCCGACGTGAAACACCCCTCACACCAGGGGCTGGTAGCCATGGTTGGTGTATTTATTGATACAGTGATCATTTGTACTCTGACTGCTATGGTTGTGTTGCTCACGAATGCTCACAAATCCGGACTTGAAGGAAGTGCCATCACCCAGGAAGGTTTTGCACGCGGACTAGGTTCATTCGGTACTCCTTTCATAGCCATCTGTTTGTTGTTTTTCGCTTTTACAACAATATTAGGCTGGGCTTATTTCGGCGAAGTCAATGTTAAATTCCTATTCGGTGATCAAGCTGTCGGCGTTTATCGAAGCATCGTGCTCGTGTTTATCGTAGTCGGTGCGCTCGTCCAGGTAGACTTTGTATGGGAAATGGCCGATACGTTTAACGCTTTGATGGTCATTCCTAACATTTTAGCCTTGCTCGGTTTAACAAAGGTAATTAAAGCGAGTTGGAAACAGTCCTTATAAATTCAGATTGAGCATACAAAACCGTCCAGAGTTTATACTCTGGACGGTTTTTTTACTAACTTGAGAAGGATTTGACTCTTCCTATCGAGCTGAATTACGTCTTGTTATAGATTTTTTTAATCCATTAATGCTCCCGATTGTTGAAGACTCTGTTTCGAGGTTTTTCCTGTTTTCCGATACTTGGATAGAAAAAGGAGGTCCAGGAAATCACTCGCTTTCCATGGGAGTATGAATACTTCTTAAACGCAGCATACTGAATAAGTCGCAAAATACAGGAAGACGAATAACTCCTCTCATTTATACGGGTCCGTGAATCTCCTTAAGTTACGGGGGGATGAGAAACGTTAGACTCCCCCGGTCATCATAGGATTTTCCCAATAATACAAGAAAAAACTCCGAAGAGCACCGATGAAACGGGGAGCTTGAGGAAACTTTCGAATGTCGTTACTGAAAAGGCGGTCATGTGTACGTATTTCATTCCAGCCGGTGCAGATGATAGGTAGAAGAAAAATTGACAAGGGGTTCACAAACTTTACGATTCCTTTATTTTAAAAGGGTAAAAGGTTATACACATGTGGAAAAATAAACTAACGTTTTTAGTTACCCACAATTGTCCACAGACTTATGCACAACTATTGTTAATTTTCTAATATTCACAAGTTATCCAACCCTATGAACAGGTTATCCACAGATTCCATCCACATATACACAAACCCATAGGGCTATATGGTAGCGAACATAGGATCTACTACCATATATGCTATTTATCCAGAGGGATATGCACACCCTGTGGATAATGGTTTTAAGTTAAACAAAGAAAAGAGAGGGTCCATTCCGATGGATACCCTCTCTTTTGTTGCTATTCTTGTGATCCTAAAGTTACTGTTACTGTATTCTTTTCTCCGTCACGATAATAGGTGATTTCCATTTCATCACCCGGATCTTTCTCATTGTACAAGTACTTGCGTAAATCAATGATATCCTCGACTTTTTGTCCATCAAGCTCCGTAATAACATCCAACGGCTTCAATCCTGCTTTCGCAGCTGGAGACATCTGCCTAATACTTCGAATGTAAAGGCCGCCTTCGACTTCTTCAGGCAGATTCAATGTGTTATTCCATTCTGATGTCGGAACTTCATTCAATCCATAAGCTTCAATGCCGATATAAGGTCGATTCACCTGACCGAACTCTTCCAGCTCATTGATGATCGGCATCGCTGAATCGATTGGAATAGCAAATCCAATCCCTTCAACAGCAGACTGCGCAATTTTCATTGAGTTGATACCAATCAGCTGACCATCGATATTGATCAGAGCTCCTCCACTGTTCCCCGGGTTGATCGCTGCATCGGTTTGAATAACCTCCGCCTGCCAATCTTCCAGTCC
>NZ_JRNX01000682.1 GCF_000786645.1 Halobacillus sp. BBL2006 | reverse complement strand
TCCGTTTCATAATAGAGTTGAAGATTATTCTCTAACCATTCTCGGTGCTCCTTCATCTCTTCTAAGTTCCCTTCATACGACTTTAAGGTACTTGAAGCCCCATTTAATTCCCAAAGTTCCATAGCTTCTTCCTCATACTGGGACCGAATGAATAAATCATCGTGGTTGCCTTTAATCGCAATTGCTCCATCGTGCTCCACGAGTTCGATGACCTTTGCTACCACATCTCTTGAATGCGGTCCCCGGTCTATATAATCTCCTAGTAAAATCAATTGGTCTTCTTTTGGATTATAAGATGCTTCTTTTAAAACATCTTCAAATTTTTCAATATCTCCATGTATATCTGAAACTACAAGATAACGCATTCGTAATTCCTCCTTATCAACTTGCAGTTAATTTCCCCTTTGGTAATCTATTTCTTTTTTGTTCGTATGTAAAACCTATTTGAATGAAACAAGTGTATTTATGATACTCACACTTGATAGCTATATTAAAATTTTTCTTTTATTTTTCGCAATAAAAGGAATATAGAAGTATCGAGATTACTGCAAGAACTTTCAAATGCACAATCTAAGCTAATTTATGTTCCTTATGTTACTATGTTTGAGGTCAAAACTTTGAACCAGGATTGGAGCATCCATAATGGTACAAATCGCAAAACGAGGATATACCTTTTTTATAAGTTTATATGTCCTCATGCATTTTATCGTTTCTTTCACAGGCGGAGAAGTGCTTTCAACTGCTCTTTCCTTACTCGGTCTTGCCGCCTTTTTAATTGGATATTTCTTTTTGCCTATAAAACAGGCTGCGATTTCGCTTTTACTTCTCGTCATCGCTCTGATTGTTCACCTTTCCGCAGGTACTTCCCTCATAGCAGGGACCGTATCTGGGTTTACTGTAATGAGTGGACTGATCGCGCTCTTACTCATCGTTCCTACGATAAGCTGGGTGTTAGAAGAAAAGCCATACATTGAATCTGTCATCAACTTCGCGCAAAACCTGCTCAATACGAGCCGCAAGTTTTACTTTGGAATGATGGTGATTACGCAAATTATTTCGTATTTCCTATTATTCGGCTCTATCCCTATGGTCTATGGAATGATTAACGACTTTTTAAGCGATCAAAAAGGAGAAGCCTGGGAGAATTATAAAGGGACAGCCTTACTCCGTGCGTTCTCCTTAACGACGATGTGGGTCGTCAGCATACCAAGTTTTATTTTCGCTGTTCATGCGCTTGATGCATCATTAGGTTTATCGATCTTACAAGGCTTTTTCATCTCCTTCTCCGGTATCTTATTATCCGTTCTTTTCTCGCATTATCAAGAACGGAACTACGGGGTGGATCTTACGGCAGGCATTCAAGAGCAGCTTGCTAAGATTGCTGAGGAAAAGAAACAGGATACAAGAGGAAATCGCGATGCGCTCGAATTCGGCATTCTATTTCTCACGTTATTCGGTTCCATCTTTCTTCTTAACGCGCTTTGGGACGTGCAGCTATTGCTTATTATCCCCATCGTTATCGTAGCGTGGGTGATCCTTTACTTTATCGTTCGAAGAAGAAGCAGCGCGATTCCAGAGAATGGAAAAATCTATTTAGAAAAAAGCATTCCAAACAAAGCCCAGCAGTTCTCGATTCTATTGGCAGCCGGTTTCTTAATCAATGCCGTAAACCTGTCGGGCTATGGCGAGTATATTATTGACGGTCTCTTTTATGTGACAGACGCCGTTCCGTTCTTAAACTTCTTATGGGTCCTTCCGTTCGTAGTCATCATTTTAGGATTTATCGGCCTTGGTCCATTGACGGTCATCGTACTCGTCTCAGGAATTTTACAAGGTGTGGAACTGCCATATCCACCAGAGATCGTCGTTCTTGGAATCACATCAGGGAGCGTGATTTCGATCATGTTGTCTCCGCTGATTTTACCGTCGATTATTCTAAGTTCTGTGAACCGACTCAGCATCATTAAAAACGGACTGCTATTTAACTATAAATACGCGATTGCGTTTTATGTCATGGTGCAGATTTATCTTCAGTTGTTTGTGGTTTTCTTCTTATAAATTGTTCTTCTCTAAAAGGTGGACCTGTTATAGGTTCACCTTTTTTATGATCATATAAAGAGACTTGATTGATAACAAAGGGTTGTTTGGCGATTTCTGTAATGTTTTGATTGATTCCTTAAGAAATGTGGTGGAAAAAAGTATTTATATCCTTGATTCATTTTGTTTTTTGGTTGATATATTGCACGAAATCAGTTTGATGTTGAGATGCTATTGTGAAATTAAATGCTCCCTCTAACAAAAATCGACTAAAGACGATGCTTCTATCCCAAAAATCTATCTTTCTATTGTAACCAATGAAAGATAATGGTATTATACTATTCAGTAAATAGTATGACATAATTAAAAATTATAGATCAATAGTGTGTTACATTAATTTAATAGAACACATGATCACAGGGACAATTAGAGGTAAATAACGTCCCTATACTTAACCATGTCGTTTCACACAGCCGCTTTTATTACTTAAAGACAAGGAGATGGATAGTGAGTAAAAAAGAAACGGTCTATGTCGTGTCGGATTCCGTCGGGGAAACAGCCGAATTAATGGTAAAGGCTGTGGCA
>NZ_JRNX01000681.1 GCF_000786645.1 Halobacillus sp. BBL2006 | reverse complement strand
AAAAAAGAAAATAAAACTTGTTCCGACAACTACTCGAAAACCGCCTAATACACAATAAATCATAAGCGACAGCAGGAAGAGACTCATCAGCCAAATGGGAATGTTGGGGAAAATGAAAACCTGAACTACCTCCACATAGTTTTTAATCACTGATAGGAGGATGAAAAATTGATAGATCAGAAATACAATGCCGATGGAAACTCCAATGTATTTGCCATATAAATCACACTGAATCCCAATAATATCGGCACTTTCATATTCTCTCAAAATGGAAATCATAATCCATGCAATAAAATGAAGGTAGACTCCCGCAATTAAGACAGAAATCCAGGCGTCAGGTCCCGCTTCCAGAAATAAGATGCGAGGCACTCCCATAATTCCTGTCCCTGTCTGAATCGTATGCACAATGAAAAATAAGTAAAAAGCACTGACGGCGACATCTGGTTTGATTGTTAAGTTTGTTTTCATGTTGGATCCACATCTTTATGTTCATGTGATTTCTTGCTGCTGTATCGATTCTCATCTTTTGGCATCACGGTTAGTGGCCTCTTAGGGTTCTTTTGAAAAGGCAGACGGATGATGGAATCATTTATATCCCTTAGAGAAAAAGGATAAATAGGAGCCAAGTAAGGACGTCCCAATGATTTTTGTTTTAGTAAATGAATCACTAAAAAGCTAAACGCAAAAACAATTCCAATCAATCCCCATGCGCCAGCAAGAATGATCATGGGAAAACGGATTATCCTAATGGCCGTGCCCATTAAATAACTAGGTGCTGTAAAAGAAGCAAGTGCACTTAAAGCAATGATGATAATTAGGATATTACTCGTAAATCCGGCCTGGACGGCGGCTTGCCCGAGAACGACACCACCAACGATACCCATCGTCTGACCGACCTTTGTAGGTAAGCGGGCACCAGCTTCCCTCAGTAATTCAATGAGAACCTCAAGAAGCAAGGCTTCCATGACGGGTGGAAAAGGCACAGTTGCTCTTGATTGCCCTAGAGATACCATCAAAGAGGAAGGAATAACTTCATAATGATAGGTTAAGGCCGCTACATACATGGGAGTTAAAATGATAGAGATAAACATGGCTGTAAATCGAAGCAATCGGATAAATGTTCCCATGTTCCAGCGCATATAAAGATCTTCTGTAGATTCAAAATAGCTGAATAAAGTCATTGGACCAATGAGCATCGTCGGGCTTTTATCAACCATAACGCCAACTCTGCCTTTAGTAATGGAATTACAGAACCTGTCAGGAAGCTCTGTGAATAAGAGTTGAGGGAAAACCGAGCTGGAAGAATCCTCAATCAATTGGCCTAACACACTCGTGTCTTCTACTTCATCGACTTCTAAATCCTGAATTCTTTGTCTCATAGTGTTTACGTTCTCTTCATTAGCTAGTGATTTAAGATATACGATTCTCACTTCAGATTGTATGCGATCTCCGACAATCATTTTTTCAACGACTAAATCATCAGTATCCAGCCGCCACCGAACCACATTCAAGTTTGTCACAAGCGATTCCGTAAAAGAAACTTGAGGACCAAAAACTAAAGATTCCGTTTCTGCTCGCTGTAATGCTCGGCGGTCTTGTTGTGGTAAAAGAAACGTAACAACTTCCTTTTCACCTTCAATATAAACGCAGACACTCCCATGGATAAGCTGCTGAGTAATGGTTTCAATTTCTTTTTCTCTATTGGAAGAAGCAAGAGGGATCTTATTTTGCAAGTCTTGGACCGTCCAAGGTTTTCTTGAACTCGTTAATGGCTCAAGTAACTCCTTTTCAAGGCGATCCTTCTTCACTTGGTAAGAGATAAAAAGTATGATGATGGATTGCCCTTTAATTTGATAGGTTTTTTCAATGAGATCAGGGCTTTGATTAAACTGTTCTCTCATAACCGAGGTCAATTGATCAGCACTCATAGGAAGTTGGTGGCCCAATTCTTTCCCCTCCTCTACAATCAGATGGAATTAGTATGTGAAAAAAAGGGGACATTATAAGTGAATTAATCTTTTATCTTTGATCTTGTAAAAGCTCAATAATGCTCTTGAAAGGAGGAGACAATGATGAATCTGCAACTCATTGAAGTGTATATACCCGATCATCACTTTGAGTCCATCAATGAAAAATTACAGGAGTACGATCATCAATCCTATTGGTTATCAAGTGAGTCAGAAGAACGGATGCTCGTCCGAATTTTAGTGGAAACACGAAATGTTGAAGAAATTCTCAATTATTTAGAAGAAGTATCAAACGTGGTCGAAGGATTTGAAACGATGCTCATTCCTGTGCAAACGTATTTGTCGAAAGAAACGATCAATCAGGAATCGAAGGATGAGAAAGAAAAAGAGAAAA
>NZ_JRNX01000680.1 GCF_000786645.1 Halobacillus sp. BBL2006 | reverse complement strand
TTGTGTTTTTTCTTTTGTCTCTTCTTTTGATTCATCCTCAGCTGATTGTTCATCATTTGAACCACTTCCACACGCAGTAAGAACTAAGGTGAAGACTGCCATAAGTATAAATAACATCCACTTTCTATGTTTCATTTCATCGCCCTCCATCGGAATTGATAATCATTCTCAAATTAAAACTCTGTGTACTATCATAATCATAAACACTTTCTCTGTAAAGGGATGGATACAAAAAAGGCCGATGAAAGTCACCGGCCTTTTTGCTTATTGACTAATGAATTGTTGTGTCCAGTAATGTCCGTAACTTCCACCTTTGGCATAACCCACACCAATTTGCGTTAAGTTCGGATCAAGGATGTTTCTCCTGTGACCAGCACTATTCATCCAGCCGTTAACCACTTCTTGTGGAGTCCGTTGACCGGCTGCAATGTTTTCTGCTGCTCTTCGATAGTTGATATTAAAATCTCTCATCATTTGGAATGGAGACCCGTAAGTAGGAGAATTATGTGAGAAATATCCTTTATCTCTCATGTCTCTCGATTTGTACCTGGCCACTCTGGAAAGCTGCCAATTTTCTTTTAACGCTGGCAGTCCATTCTTTGCTCTTGCCTGATTTGTCAGGTCAATGACTTGTTGTTCAACTGACTTAATCTGTGTTTTTAATGGGATCGTCACTCGATCGCCTGGATAGATTAAATCAGGATTATTGAACTGAGGGTTTGCATTGATAATTTCTGATAATCCTATCTGATAGCGTTTGGAAATTTTCCATAACGTATCCCCGCTTTTGACAATGTACGTATCGGTTGCTGCGTGAGTGATTTGGGGGGTCTGTACAAATAGCACTGCTGATAGCATGATAACGCCTAGCCACATCCAAAACTTCACATTCATTCGCTCCTTTTATAGTGTAGTCAGATGTAGTTTGGCTCAAATGTTTGAATCTATGTATGTAATAAAATCTTAATGGTTATTTTTTCTTATTCCATTAAAGCTTCCTATTCCGGAAAACTCAGTTTCGAGACTTTTATTTGGGAGGTAAGGAACTTTACGTTCGATTTCGATAACTCTATATGATAAGGGTCGTGGTGGTAGGGGGAGACTCCCGTGGGAGAAGGAAGTAGGC
>NZ_JRNX01000679.1 GCF_000786645.1 Halobacillus sp. BBL2006 | reverse complement strand
TCCGCCGACACCGGTACCAGGTACCCATCACGGGCAGACCAATACCTGACACCAACTCCGCCGACACCGGTACCAGGTACCCATCACGGGCAGACCAATACCTGACACCGACCAGAGACACCGACCACTGACACCGACCACCACCAATCACCAGAAAAAAAGATACAGGCGTCGCACGCCGGCATCTTTCTACTCATTTAATCAAATTCGGGTACCCCTGCTGTTTCAACGCATCAAACAATACAATCGAAACCGTATTCGAAAGGTTCAACGAACGAACCTTATCTGTCATCGGCACACGTAAACACCTGTCTTCAAGACCTTCAAGCAACGATTTTGGAATCCCGTCGCTCTCCCTGCCAAACACAAAGAACAATTCCTGATCTGGTGAAGAGAAGTCAAAGTCAGCATAAGACTTGGTTCCAAAGTTTTCGATATAGTAATACTCTCCTTCAGGGAAAGCTTCATACAGTTCTTCGATCGAATCATAATAATGAATCGTTACATCATGCCAGTAATCCAGGCCGGCTCTACGCAGCATCTTGTCATCAGTAGAAAAGCCTAGAGGCCTTATTAAATGGA
>NZ_JRNX01000070.1 GCF_000786645.1 Halobacillus sp. BBL2006 | reverse complement strand
CGGAACCAATTTATCGGTAACCTTGGCAATTCGTTTAATTCCACCGAATACCACAAGAGCAATGGCTGCACATATGACGGCCCCTGTAATATAAACGGGCCATCCGAATGCCCCTTCTGTCTGGGTGGCGATCGAATTCGATTGGACCATCGTGCTTGGAATCAACTCAAGCATCAGGAAGAATGCAAACGCGCTGGATAACCATTTCCAGCCGAGAGCTTTTTTTATGTAGTACTGTGGGCCCCCGACCCAGACATTCTTCTTATTGGTTTCCCGGTATTTCATTCCTAAGAGAACCTCAGAATATTTTGTGGCCATCCCGATTAAAGCGACTACCCACATCCAAAATAAAGCACCTGGACCGCCGAGTGAAATCGCAATCGGTACACCTACGATGTTGGTTGCACCGGCCGTAGAGGCTAAGGCAGATGTGAAAGCTTGAAAGGGGGTGATCGTTCCTTTGTCTTTTGTCTTTTTGAAAATTTGCCCGATGGTTTGGTGGAGGACATGCCCGAAGAATCGGAATTGGAAGAATTTAATTCGAATCGTCAGAAAGATGCCGCCAATAATCAAAATGATTGATAATGGATACGTCCACAAAAAGTCGGATACCGTGGCGATGCCATTTTCGATTGCACTCCATACTTGTCCCAATAAAAGGACCTCCTTCTATTAATATTAATTTTATCCCATATATTCCCTAAAAAGGCTTGGTTAAACAACTGATGGTAAGCAAAGGTTGTGAGGAATAGAAACTAATCAAGTATGATAAAGACAAATGAAGTCATAGGAGGAGATTCTGTTTGATCATTAGTAAAAATCAATTTAGTGAGCATAACATGAGCAAGTTGATTAAAGGTGCCGTTGTACCAAGGCCGATCGCCTGGGTATCCTCCGTAAGTGCCTCAGGGGTCCGAAACTTGGCTCCCTTCAGTTTTTTCACAGTCGCTTCTATGGACCCGATTACCCTCTGTTTTTCTGTAGGGAGTCTGGATCGGGAAAAAGATACGTTAGCGAACGTAAAAGAAAAAAAGCAATTCGTCGTCAATATCGTATCTGAGTCCCTTGCCAACCAAATGCATGAAAGCAGTAAAGCCTATTCTCCAGAAGAAGATGAATTTACCATTGCAGGAACCCGGGTAGATGATGCGGAATTCGTCCATGTACCAAAAGTGGCCGAAGCGCCTGTAAGTATGGAATGTGAACTGGACCGGGTCATTGAATTGGGATCAAACAGTCTCATCTTAGGGAAGGTTATCGGTTACCATATTAAGAATGAGATTTATATGGAGAAAGATAAAGTAAATCCGCATAAGCTTAAGCCGGTCGGCAGGATGGCTGGCGACTACAGTTATATTCGGGAATTTTATTCATTACCTAACGAAGGTTTACCAAAGTAAAAGCGCCCTTTAAGGGGGCTTTTTTTATGTGGTTTTTTCAAAAACCTTGAAAAAGTGCTTTCCAAATGGAATTAGATTAGCTATACTACTAACTGTACTATGAATGTTAATACAGTTAATACAGTATAGATAAACAGGGTGGGGGTGTGTACATGATCGAACTCGACGTCAGAAGTCGAAAACCCATTTATGAACAATTGGTGGAAAAGTTAAAGCAGTTGATCATTCATGAAGTATTAAAAGAGGATGAAAAGCTTCCATCCGTAAGAGATCTGGCGCAGCAACTTACAATTAACCCGAACACAATCCAGAAAGCGTACAGGGAACTAGAATCACAAGGATACATTTATTCTGTGAAAGGCAAAGGAAGTTTTGTTCATCCAGTCCAGCAATCCAAAAATGCCGAGGAGTTGAAAAAAGTGCGGGAAGAGTTGAGGAAGTTATTTGCAGAGGCTATCTATTTAGGAATGACTTCGGAAGAAATACAGGCGCTTCTCCATGAAGTACAAGGAGGGGAACAAAATGATTGAAGTAAGAGGAGTCGATAAAAGTTATGAGAAAGAGCGAATCCTCAAAGATGTAAGTTTTACTGTCGGTAAAGGCTCTATCTATGGACTGTTGGGCTCGAACGGGGCAGGGAAAACGACATTAATGAGGATCATTGCAGGGATCTTAAAGCAAAACTCCGGCCGTGTCTGCGTCTTAAAGGAGGACGTTTTCGAGAATTCTGTGATTAAACAACGTATGGTTTTCCTACCGGATGCTCTCTACTTTTTACCCCAATACACAGTAAAGCAGATGGCTGACTTTTACCGCGGCATGTATGAGAATTGGAACGAAGAACGGTATGAAAAATTGAAGGAGTTGTTCAACCTTAATGAAAATAAAAAGGTCAGTCAGTTTTCAAAGGGGATGCAAAGACAAGTAGCCCTCTGGCTGTCTATGTCTGTTATGCCTGACGTTCTCGTTTTAGATGAACCGTTCGATGGATTAGATGCAGTCATACGAAAAAAAGTGAAAAATTTAATCTTTCAAGATGTTGCAAGCAGAGAAATGACGGTTTTGATCTCTTCACACAACTTAAGAGAAGTAGAGGATATTTGTGATCACGTCGGTATTTTACATAATGGTGAACTCCTGCTGGAACGGGATCTTGATGATTTAAAAGAGGATATCCACAAAGTGCAGGTCGCTTTTAAAGATGAAAACGAACACATCCTGGAAAGTGATTTGAATATTGTTTATCAAGAACGTCGTGGAAGCGTACTGCTTTTGATCGTAAAAGGGAATGAAAATGAAATCAGTCGTACAATAAATCGTTTCAACCCCATCGTCTATGACCGGCTGTCTTTAACTTTAGAAGAAATTTTCATTTATGAAATGGGAGGTGCCGGATATGCCATTGAAAACATCCTCGTTTAAAAAAGAATTGTTTAAGCAGGATTTCCGAAATGTGGGTTGGATCAGCATCGTGTACTTGGTCGGCATTTTCTTTACCGTCCCATTACAGTTGATGATGGCGCTAAATGCTGAGTACGGAGTAGAACCAAGCAATGCTGGATTGTTCTCTACGACATTCTCTTTTGAAATCCAGGCTTTCTTTTTGTTGATTATGCCGGTGTTAATGGCCGTATTTCTTTATCGTTACCTTCATGTGAAAGAGGCTTCTGATTTTATTCACAGCTTACCCGTACGCAGAGAAAAACTATTCAACTATCATTTAATCTCGGGATTGATATTACTGCTGATCCCGATCATCGTAAATAGTTTGATTCTCTTGCTGTCTCATTTATTTGCCGATGTCTCGGAGTTTTATACGTATGGAGATTTAGCGTACTGGACGCTGCTGATGGTTATTATCACTATACTGACCTTTATGTCAGGAGTATTTATCGGCACATTGACTGGCTTGTCCGCTGTTCAGGGCATCTTTACGTATATCCTTTTGCTATTTCCGGCAGGGATTGTATTATTGGTTTCCTACCACATCCACTTTTATGTGAATGGATTCTCAGGGAATCTGATTATGGATAGTGCATTAGAACGATTTTCGCCTATCGTTAATGTGCTGGAATATTATCCTTTAGGAAGCCAAGAAGAATTCCTTCCAGTAGATTACTTGGATCTGGGGATTTATCTCTTCATAAGTATTGGCTTTTATTTTTCGGCTCGAATCATTTATAAAAAACGACAACTCGAATCTGCTTCTTCCGCGATCGCACTGCCCTCACTAAAGCCGGTACTCAAATACGGGATGACGTTCTGCTTTGCTTTATCGGGTGGACTATATTTCAGTGAGTTGCAAAATTCCTACCCTTGGATAATGGTAGGTTACGTCATCGGAGCGGTTTTTGGTTATCTCTTAGCAGCGATGCTTATTGAAAAAACGTGGAGGGTCTATTCCTGGAGCCATGTCAAAGATTTAGTCATTTACGGAATAACAGCGGGGATTCTAATGACGTTGCTGCCATTGCTTTGGCAAAGCTATGAATCTTATATCCCTGACGAGTCTAACGTTGAGTACGCGTTTCTTGGGAATGGTTATCATCAGTATGAAGATAATTTATTACAAGACGATCCTTCTCTAATAAGAAGCGAAAAAGGGATTGAAACCGTTCGTCATTTTCATGAAGAGCTAATTGAAAAAGATGAACCTTTGAATCGAGGCGACCGCTATTATTTTATCGCCTACAAACTGAAAAGCGGGGAAGAAGTCTACCGTTATTATGAGATTGACGAATCCGCGTTTAGTGATGAGTTGGCGCAAATATCGGAAACGGAAGAATATAAGGAAATTCATTATCCTGCTGTTAAAATCAGCCCAGAGAAGGTTCAGAAAATATCATTGCAGCCGATCGGACCGGATTCTTCTCCTATCAGCCTTTTAGATCCTGAAAGAATTGAGGCTTTTCTAGAAAGTTATCAGCAAGACATCTATAAGTTAAGCTATGAAGAAATGGTTTCTCCTCAAGGGTTAAGGACACAAGCTGATCTAGTCGTGGAAGGGGAAGACAGTCAATTTCTATCACTTTATCCATCGTACAAACAGACGATGCAGTGGTTGAAGGAAGAAGAACTCTATGATCAAGTGATGATCCAGGCCGACGATATCAATCGTGTAGAAATTCTGCCTTGGAGAGAATCAGAAGGTCTCCCGGCGCCTGTTGCCTTTGATCAAAGAAAGGCACGAGGAGAAGAAGCATGGACAGTTAAGGAAGAAGAGAAGTTATCACTAGCGATTACTGGGACCCAGGATCAAGATGAAGGAGAATACTTGGTTGCCGTTTATTATGATAGTAATGCCAATTATTTTGATGTATTGAGCTTTACAAAAGAAGAGGCCCCTGGGTTCATTACGGACCACTTTATGGGAAACCAATGAAGGAGAGCAGATGATGAGTGTCGACTTTACTGATCTATATAACAAGTACTATCGTCGTGTCTACTTTGCAGCTCTCAAAATAATTAAAGATCCAGATGCGGCAGAAGATGTCCTTCAGGAAACATTTATAAAGGCGTATGAAAAATTAGGAGATGTGAATGAAGGATGGAAAATTGGCTCGTGGCTGTCAACGATTGCATCAAGGAAAGCTATCGACTTTTTACGGAGAGATAAGCGGTTAGTCATGATGCCGGTGGATGAACTGCCCGGACTTCAAACCACATCCCCACTTGCTAAATCCGAGGTAGAAGAAGAATATGACCGTATTTATTTTGAGGATCGGATGAAGAAAAAGGTAAGTACCCTGCCTCCTAAATTGCGAGTGGTTTTCCAACTGAGTGCTTATCATCATATGAATGAGAAAGAGATCGCCTGCAAACTTGATTTGACGAATTCAGCAGTCAAGTCACGTTTACATCGTGCACGTCAATCGTTGAAAAGAAAAATGAAGGAAGTGAAAGATCAGGATAACACGGCTTAAAGCGAAAAAAGGGTTTCACAAAATTGTGGAGCCCTTTTTTTGAATGCTTAATGATAAAACCTTGCCGCTGAAAGAATCGTCACAAAGTCTTGCTGAAACTTCTCAAAATTGAAATCAAGCACCATCTTATTCACAGGATAGTTCGGAACCTTTTCAGGTACAGGGCGGAAGTCTGCGAAAGTCATTCCTTTCGCAGGACCTGAAGCAATGACGAAAACTTGACGGCTGATCAGCTGATAGTCTTCTTTGTTTGTAAGATACGAAAGTAACGTTACATCGTGTAACGGGGCACCGTTTATACCAGGGATGATTTCTTTATATTTGTTGCTGTAATAATCCATAACAGTTTTCAGAATAGGAGAAAAAGGTGTATGGGATTGGGTGGAGAGGGAGTAGATCAAAGAGTTCGATATAATAGCGCGATTGCTGACATTGAGAGGGATGAAGGTCAAATTTGTCCCATGCTTGGCAACAACTTTGGCTGCTTTAGCATCTCCGTAAATGTTCGCTTCAGCCAGGGGGGTCCAATTGCCAGGGACGAAGAAAGCGCCGCCCATAATGATGATATCTTTCACTTTATCAATGAGACTTCGGGATTGAATAAAAGCCACGGCGAGTGAGGTCAGTCTGGACAAATTCACAATGGTAAGGTCGGATCCATGTAATTCAATCAATTGATAGATTTTGTGAAATGGATGAAGGGGAGGAGAAGGCGTACCAGTTGTGTCCACACCGCCAATCCCCTTGTACCCATGAATGTCGTAAAACAGTTTCGGTGCAGACCCTGAGAGGGGCACTTCAGACCCTCTTATAATTGGAATGTCACCTCTTCCGGCCAGGTTAAGAAGGTAACTCGTGTTTCTTATGGCCACTGGTTGACTCACATTTCCGTAATCACAAACAATACCAACAATATCCAGTTCAGGGTGGAGGAGCGCATATATAATCGCGAAGGCATCATCGACCCCGGGATCTGTAATCATTAGGATTTTTTTCAGACAATCACTTCCTAATTTTTACTTTACAGTATTCTACTTAGGTTGCTGGCTAATTATGAGAACTAACATGTACCATACAAAAAAACTGTCTCGCTCTGAGACAGTTTTTTGTTAAATTTCTGGAGTTGGAGTTGGTTCAGCATAGTCTTCTTCATAGGTCTGATCGATGTCGTTTCGAATTTGCTTGATAGATTTGCCATCCTGGTGATCAACAATGGATTGAGCAGCGATTTCTAAACAAACGCCACATTTCGTTGCGTGATCATCCCAAACGATGGAGCCGTCCTGTTTATTTTCGTGAATGAAGCAGTCATAGTTGCTGCGATGACCTACGCTATCTCCGCATCCACAATAACAAGGAATGTTTTCTAAGAGATCTTTATTTTGTGAAGCAGCAGTATAAAGCATCTGCATGTCTTCATTTTTATCATCGAGAAAAGCTGGCAGCGTGTCTGTATCCTGTGTCTCTTCACGCAGATCTCCATTTACGTGTTCAATATGAGATTCTTCGGCTTCCTCGCTATTGTCTGATGAACAACCGGTCAGAAAACTTCCGAGTATCAAACCGATAATGAAAAATCCTTTCCATTTCATAACAAGCACCCTCTTTTAGAATATCTAAATCTATCATAAAGAGGGTGGACTACAGAATCAATCCTTATTCAGAAGATTGCTTGTTTAGACACATTTATTTGCCGAAAGATGATAAGAACTTCACGCGATCTCCCATTGGGGGGACATTGTCATCGACAAGAGACACTTCTAATACCGCAGGCCCGTTTGTTGATTGTAATTGTTCAAGTGTTTCAGCATTTAAATCCTCCAGTGTCTCCACACGTGCACTTGGAACCCCCAGCGAAGCGGCCATTTGAGAAATGTCGACAGGTTCCTGGCCAAAGCGGGCATGGGCACGTTTATATTGCAAGGCATGTCCATGATGAACCATTCCTAATCTAGCGTTGTTCATGACAACGAAAAGCACGGGGATCTGATATTCCTTAGCTGTCAGTATTTCCATGCCGTGCATGAAGAAGCACCCATCTCCGGTAAGGCTGACGACCGGTCTTCCGGGGTCTGCAAGTTTAGCGCCAATTGCGCTGCCAATACCGCTTCCCATCGCTCCGAAGTGGACATTGATGTCAAAAGAATCATCGCTAATCACATTCATGTGGTGGATGACATAAGCCATAAATTCTCCAATATCAATGGTATATCTAGTGGAGGAAGGCAGCTTATCCTGTAAAGACATCAAAACATTATGCGTATTGTACTCTTCTGACCATTCTTTCGGTGGACGTTCATTTAATAGATGGTTCTGACGTGACCAGCCAAGGCTGTTCAGCCTAGTGATTAAAGATGATACTGTAACGGATATATCTCCATGTATTGCAAGGTCCACGGGATATTTACGATTGAAAACAGATGCATCAAAATCGACTTGGATCGTGTACTGATCCTTGTTGATATTTGGGTTGTAGTTATTCGTAGCTGTTTCACCAAGGCTCGATCCTAAAATGATCACAGCTTCTGTTTTTTGATCATTGATCAGCTCTGAAGCTGTTTCGTGGCCTGCGAACCCAAAAATTCCTTCCAATAAAGGATGATTGTCTGGGATCAGTCCTTTTGCTTGGGGAGAAGTGACGATTGGCCAGTTCAAGGTTTCAGCGAGTTCAATAACGTCCTCTACAGATCCTCGAATACCCTGACCTACGAAAATGTAACCATTATTGGTCGAAGTTAATTGTTGGATCGCTTCGTTAATGAGTCCATCTTCTGGCAGCAGCGGTGTACGGGCTGGAAAGGCAGGAATCGGTGAAGGCGCTACGTCTGTAAGCTGTACATCAATCGGCATAGCGATGTGAACAGGGCCTGGCACTCCGGTCAGAGCAATTTCAACAGCTTTATGGATTTCCGGCAGCAAGTCGTCGGCGTTATCTACACGCTTGCTATATTTCGTTACGGATTGATAAAGAGGATCAGCATGGAGTTCTTGTGATGCATTAAGACCCACCGTGTTCACAGGGACAGCTCCAGTTAAGAATAAGACAGGAAGGTGCTCGCGCATAGCATTGGCTGCTCCTGTGATGAGATTTGTACCCCCGGGACCGCTGCTGCCAATACAAACGCCGAGGGATTGAGAATACTTGGCATAAGCAGCAGCCATGTATGAAGCCGCTCCTTCATGTTTTGTAATGATTGGTGTGATGGAGGGTGTATCATAAAGCTCATCGAAAAACGCGTTAACTGATCCAGCAGGTATTCCAAAAATATACGATACGTTACCTGATTCAAGATAATCCAAGACAGCACGAACTGATTTCATTTCTTTTACCCCTTTTTATTTGATATTTTTCCATACCTCTGAAGGAATTGCTCTGGTTCGATAGGCCGGCTGAAGTAAAACCCTTGGATGAGATAACAGCCGTTTTGTTCTAAAAATTCCACTTGTTTTTTTGTTTCTACGCCCTCAGCAATGACATCAAGCTGCAAACTACTGGCGAGTGTAATGATCGTGTTGGTAATCGCTGCGTTGTTGGCGTTGATTGTAATGTCATCGATAAATGTTTTGTCTATTTTCAATGTATCGACAGGGAAATCTTTCAGGTATCCGAGAGAAGAAAACCCCGTACCGAAATCATCGATCGATATTTTAACGCCCAATTTCTTTAAAGCTTGTATCATTGAAAGTGTTTTTTCAGTATTGTGGATGATCAGGTTTTCTGTCAGCTCTAATTCCAGGTTTTCAGGAGGAAGTTCCGTTTCTTCCAAGATGCTTCTGATGATATGAGTTAAGTCATCTTGTTTAAATTGCTGCGGGGATAAATTAGCGGAAATCACCAGATCCGTCAAACCTTCGTCATACCATTGCTTCATTTGTCTACAAGACTGTTCCAGCACCCATTCTCCCAGCTTCGTGATGAGGCCGGTTTCCTCCGCAAGGGGAATGAATCTTGTAGGCGAAAGCAAGCCGAGAGTAGGGTGGTTCCATCGAATGAGAGCTTCAGCCCCAATGACTTTATGATTACGAACATCAATTTTAGGTTGATAGTAAAGCGTGAACTCATTTCCTTGATCTAATGCTTTGTACAGGTCATTTTCCAGGCGAATCACTTCAATTGAACGGTTTTCAATATCTGGTGTATAAACTTGATATTGATTCCCTGTCAATTCTTTGGCTTTGTACATGGCGACATCTGCATGCTTAACTAACGTTTCCGCGGTTACCCCATTGTCCGGGTAAAGGCTGATTCCGATGCTTGTTTTAATCGAAATCTCATGATCGTGTATCATAAAGGGAACGGCAAATTTGTCTAGAATCTGCCTCGCACAGAAGGTGGCTTCTTCCTCTCCATCTACGCTGGGGAGAAGGATAATGAATTCGTCGCCCCCCTGTCTTGAAACGGTTGCTTCCTTCGGGATAACCGATTCTAAACGATGGGCAACTTCTTTGAGGACAGAATCCCCGAATCCATGTCCGAACGTATCATTAATTTTCTTGAAACGATCCAGGTCGAGAAATAAAATAGCCAATGCTCGATTGTGAATTTCTGAATAAGTTAAGGCTTGGACTAAGCGGTCCTGAAAGAGTACGCGATTAGGGATATTGGTGATGCTATCGTAATACGCGTGGTATCTGATCTTTTCCTCCATTTGTTTCCGGGAAGTGACATCTTTGAAAGTGACAACGTAACCGACCGTTTTATTCTCCTGTCTTTGAGGGGTGATCACGTATTCGACCGGGAAGAGATCTCCATTCTTTCGGGTGAAGAATTCATCCGTTTGCTCACGGTTTTTCTTGCTCTTTTCGTATGCTGCAAAATCGTAGGGCTGTTCGCCGCTTAACAGCTCGGACTTCACAATTGTATAGAAAGATAAACCGATGACTTCCTTTTCATAGTCATACCCTAGTAAATTGGTTGCTGAAGGGTTAGAAAAAGTGATATGCCCATCTAGGTCCATTCCGAATATGCCTTCTCCAGCCGAATTCAAAATTAATTCTTTTTCCTGACTAATCTGTTGGAGTTCAGTAAATGCTCCTTTTAGTTCCATGTTTTTCTGACGCAATTCAGATGTCCGTTGTTGAATGATCAATTCTTGCTTTTCCATATAAATCAAATTGGAGATAACAGGTGCGGTAGCATCAACGATCGATTCTGCTAATTGCATAGCCGACCGTGAAAAAGCATTTCCTTTTTCTTTTAGATTCACGACGGTGATGGTTCCAAGTACTTCACCCATAGCTACAAAAGGAATCATATACATTGCCTGGACACCGAACCCTCTACAGGCATCGTGGTTGACGCGGTCATCCTCATAAACATCAGGTATCATAATTGCTTTCTTCGTTTCAATAACTTCTTTGAATAGCTGGTCTTTTGTGTGATCTACTTTCAATTGATAATGAGTCTCTATCCAAGCTTCTTCCGTCCAGTCGCTATCTTTACTCAGACTCGCTGGCCTGATCTGACGCTCTGCAAAAGGATCTACGAAGTGTGCCCCAATGTTCGGGTTTTTCAGTACTTTACCTAAGTAATAGAAACAGCGATCCAAAGCTTCCTGTAACGACGAGCACAGGGAAAGATCGCGTGTCACGTTCAATAACAGTTGTTTTTCTTCGATTAATGCTTGTTTCCTAGTCAGGTTATTGGCGTTTCGAATGGCAACAGCCGCCATATTAACGTAGGCTTCAACGGATTCTATTTCCAATTGAGTAAGGTTCATTGGAATACCGTAATCAAATAAATAAACGAGACCATAAAGTTCTTGCTCGTAGAAGATAGGGGAGACGAGCAGCGAGTTGATTTTAAAGGCTTCAACCGCTCTGCTGTCAGGTCGGTCATCCTTGGAAGTATCAGGAATATATATAGAGGAGCGTGTATCAATGACTTCTTTCATTAAGAGATCATGTCTAGGGTCAACAACATGCATATCCAACGTCATTCCATTAATGACTTCCGGTTTCCCCACATACCCTCTGAACGTTCCATCTTCCTGGGGCAAATAAATCCCGACGGAATCACAACGCATGATTTCTTCTGATATGGCTGTTACAACTTGTTGTAGGACTTCGCGTAAATCAAGCTTTGTGTTGATCAGCTTTGTGATTTCTGCAAGGCGAGAATATCTGCTTTGTTCTTCAGCCATGGTAAAACCCCCATAGATTTCATATTTTGATAAAATTCGACTTATGTATCGATTTTCCTGCTTTTATTACGTGTTTTTTCTTTTAAAAAGACAGAAATGGCACAAAAGGATTGCTTTTGTGCCAAATTTCTACAAATAACTTAAAGCTGTTCCACAAGCGACACCGATCAGCACGATGGCCCAAGCGGGTATTTTAAAAAAGTGAAGCAAGGCAAATAAAATGGCTGCCAGCGCAAAGTCAGCTCCGTCGAGGATGGAACTAACAATCACAGGATCATAAAAAGCTGCAAGGAGGATTCCTACCACACTGGCATTTACTCCTGTCAATATTCCTTGAAAAGCCGGTCGTTTTCTAAGCTCATTCAAGAATGGAAGGGCAGCGATCAAGAATAGGAAAGAGGGAAGGAAAATCCCTGCTGTAGCTACAACGGCGCCGATGACTCCTTCGATCATTGTTCCGAGATAACTGGAAAATGTGAATAAAGGACCCGGCACAGCCTGAGCCATTCCATACCCTGCCAAAAATTCATTTGCTGTGAGCCATCTAGTCGGAACTACTTCACGCTCAAGCATAGGGAGGACGACGTGTCCACCACCGAATACAAGAGACCCGACTCGGAAAAATGTATCGAATAATTGAACCAATATATGATCGGTATTTCTTGCAATAACCGGCAATGTAACTAATAAAGCAATTAATACCGAAAGAGAAGCGATTCCAGCTTTCTTAGAAAAAGTCACAGGGAAAGGTTGAATCTTGGACTCGGCTAAACTGGAAAACATTTTTAGCCCGAGAAGCCCTGCGGCAACAATCACTATGATTTGCATCCAGGCAGAAGGGTACAAGAGCAGGATTAACGCTGACACCATAGCTATTGCAATTCGTGGGCGATCGGGAGTCAATTTCTTACCTAGACCGATCAATGCATGCAAGACGACAGCTGCGGCCACAACTTTAAGGCTATGGATGAACGGGGCATCTCCGATATCGTAGGTTTGGTACATTAGAGCAAAGAGAATAAGGACTAGGATGGAGGGGACGGTAAAACCGATCCAGGAGATGATCCCCCCCAGCAATCCCCCTCGAAGCATCCCGATGGCAATTCCGACTTGACTGCTGGCAGGTCCGGGTAGAAACTGACATAAGGCAATAATATCAGCGTACGTTTTATCATCCAGCCATTTTTTTCTATCGATGTATTCTTCTTTAAAATAAGCAAGGTGAGCCACTGGTCCACCGAATGAAGTGAATCCTAGTTTAGTAGAAGCTTTGAAAATTTCTAAAAGTGATCCCTTTGGCTTGTTCATTTATGTTTCCCCCAATCATCTTCTAAGACTTCCTGGGCAAGCTCTCTGACTTGTTGCTTGCCTTCTTCTAGGACTTGGCGTCCTTTGTCTGTAATTGTGTAATACTTACGGATTTTCCCCTGAACCGTCTCTTCATATTTATCG
>NZ_JRNX01000007.1 GCF_000786645.1 Halobacillus sp. BBL2006 | reverse complement strand
CTGAGGAAGCTCACCACATGCCCACGGAAAGCGAGTGATTTCCAGGAGCTCCTAATTCTGCGCAAATTAAAGTAAACATGCTACCAATCATCTCGAAATTGAGTCATTTAGTATCCTGCACGATTGTTGAATAAACTTCATTATCAAAAAAAAGCCAGCCAAATGGGCTGACTTCTTTTATCCTCCACTTACCGGAGGAATGAAGGCGATCGTATCTCCATCTTCCACTTCTGTTTCGTTTCTTGCAAATTCCTCATTCACCGCTACCATGGAATCAGTAACTTTGGTAAGGGAATAGACCTTTTCAATAATTTCCTTAACTTCTTCTACCTTTTTTCCGGTCAAGTCTAGTTCAATGCTTTCTGCCCCCATTTTTTCACGGAGTTCAGCAAAGAAAAGGATCTTGTTCATTTCATCGCCTCCTTGGATGGTACACCAGCATTTTTTTCTTTCTGATCTCCAATCCATTTCTCACCGTTTTCCCAGTGTTCCTTTTTCCAGATCGGAACGATTTCTTTGATGCGTTCAATCGCATAACGACTGGCTTCGTAAGAATCTGCTCTGTGAGGAGTGGAAACCGCAATGATGACAGCAACATCCGTGATATCTAAACGACCTACTCGATGAACGATAGCAGTTTTTGAATCCGGCCACTTTTGTTTAATTTCCTGACCGATTTCGGCCAGCTTTTTCTCAGCCATGGGTTTATATGCTTCATATTCTAAATAAAGCGTACGTTTCCCATGCGTAAACTCTCTGACTGTTCCGATAAACGTATTGATGGCTCCTGCTTCTCTTCTCGTCACTTTATCAACGACTTGCTGTACATCCAATGGCTTTTCTGAAATCCAGTAATCTTTCTTCATACCTGCCCTCCTTGTGCTAAGCGATAAATGTCGGCCATTCGTTTTCTCCACTCCCTTAATGTATAAACAGGAAGTGCCAGGTGACTGGTCAGCTTTTCGTTCCATGTAATAACGAACTGGACATTAGTAAGGTCGAGTAATCTCAGATCTTCCGCTCGTTTAATGATAACTGCCTTAGGATAGTGCTCGTATTTAAAGCCTTCTACAACAATTAAATCTGGTGAAAAATTTCGGTATAGCTCAACAAGGTCATCTAAGGTGAAACCGTCCGAATGACTCAGTTCAAGCTGAAACCTTCTAGGGCTGTCGACGCCTGTCATAAATGCACCGGATTCATGTAGACGATAACTATCCGTTTCATGGTGCATGACTTTCAACGGTTCATCGTGGCCGTGGTGTTTGATGGCAGCTACTCGCTGCCCTCTAGCCGATCCATAAGCGATGAGTTCTGATAGAAGTGAAGTCTTTCCAGTGTTTTTGTATCCTACTATTTGGAAGACCGGCGATTGTGTAGACATTGACCTCTCCCCTCCATCCTTTAGAAGTTATGTAAAAACCCCTACCGTACATCGTGCGGCAGGGGTTAGGTTCATTAATCCGGAATACCTAATGCGATTTTTGCGTAGCGGCTCATACGATCCTTCGTCCATGGTGGATTCCAGACGATATTTACCTTGATCTCGTTCAATTCTGGCAGATCCGCTAAGCAACGTTTAACATCTTGTTCAATATGACCAGCTAACGGGCAGCCCATTGCTGTCAATGTCATGGTTACGGTCGTGTTGCCGTCGTCATCTATATCGACGCCATAGACAAGACCTAAGTTGACAATATCGATGCCAAGCTCAGGATCGATGACATTTTCAAGGGCACCCATTGCGTTTTCTTCAAGTGCTGTACTCATATTTGTTCCCCCTTCACAATTCTTCAAAACCTATTATAAACAAAAACCTGCGTAGAATAAAATATTCGCGATCATCATAATACTAATTCTAACCAATTTACCATTTCAAGAACGGCAAACCTGCTTACTTTATGGTCCCTGCCCACTTCTCTTAAAAAGCGGATATTCTCGGGATTCTTATAGAGCTTTATCGCCTCGTTATAGAATTCATATGAATGCTGGAAAGGGACGACAGGGTCGGCGTCTCCATGCCAGAAGAATAATGGCCTGCCATAAAGTTTTTCCATTTGGTTGGATAAGTCAATGCCTTCTAACGATTCAAACAGTTCTTCCAGTTGAGCAGGCTCCAGTGGCAATGGAATACCCGTTTTCTCCACATCCTGCACCATTTTCTTAGCAAATTCTACTGGTTTAGGAGAGCCCATCATGACGGTAGCAGCTTGGATCCAAGGGTACATTGTCAGGGCTGCACTCGTTGTGATCCCGCCCATGGACGTTCCTCCAACACCGACTTTTCGATCTTTAATCAATCCATTTCGATCTAATTCATCTTTTATATCCTGGAGTTCTTTTAAATTTTGATACACGATGTCCCAGAATTTGAAATTCAGCTCCTGTTTGGACATATCTTCTTCCCTTTCTCCATGAAAAGCACTGTCAGGAAGAATGACACGATATCCTTTTTGAGCAAGTAAGTAAGCGAGAGCCAAATTATGTTCTTTTGCTGAGGTGAAACCATGAAAATATATAAAAACAGGTAGTGGCTCTTCTTGTTTTGATGATTCCACAACTGTAAGTACAGGTATGTTTTTTAATGTGTTCCGATAAATGCCAATCATTCTCGTATTTCCTTTCTATTATCTTTACTGTCCGTTTAAATGGGAGTAATAATTATGAATTATAATGTAATCGTAACACTGCCCTATTCAATTGGAAAGTGTTAGGTAACGAAGTGGGAATTTCTTTACATTTTCCCTTTTTTACCGCTACACTATATACAAAATGAGGTGAAAGCAATGAATAAACAACACTTAATTGCATTAGATTTGGACGGCACGCTCCTAACCGATGCAAAAGTTATTAGTACAGAAACGAAAAAAACCGTTCTCAATGCGATGGACCAGGGACATATCGTCGTCATCGCCACTGGACGTCCACACCGTGCAAGTATCGATTTTTACCACGAATTAGGATTGGATACACCGATGGTCAACTTCAACGGCGCATTAATTCACCACCCTAAAGATCATCGTTGGGACGCGATCCACTCGCCTCTCTCTATTCGTACAGCGCATAAGATTATTCATACCTGCCAGGAACTTGGCGTTAAAAATATCCTTGCTGAAGTAAAAGATCAAGTTTATCTGGATCAGCACGATGAGGAAATTATGAGCATTTTCCAGACGAAAAATGATCCGATTACGGTCGGTCGCTTACAATCAAATTTAACAGAGGACCCGACATCGATCTTAATTCATCCCGAAGAAGAAAAAATCCAAAAACTTCGTCAGGAATTAGATACGCACGCTTCCTTGATCGATCACAGAAAATGGGGTGCCCCATGGCACGTCATTGAAATCGTCCGTGCCGGCATGAACAAAGCTGTAGGATTGGATAAGATCGCTCGCTACTTTAATATCCCTCAGGAAAGAGTCATTGCTTTCGGTGATGAAGACAATGACTTTGAAATGATCGATTATGCTGGTGTAGGAGTAGCGATGGGTAATGCGATTAATGATCTTAAAGACTTGGCCAACCACATCACGGATACCAATGAACGTGATGGAATTAGTGAATTTCTAACTGAATATTTGAAGTTAAATAAAAAAGCCATGTAAGTCAACTTTTTCCTCGTTTAAAGGTAAAGGTTCTTGCCATACTAAGCTTGAACGTGAAAGCGTTCAGGCTATTTTTATGACAGGAGGGTCTTGTCATGGAACAGCAAAAGAAGAACAATCGCAAGGAAAACAGCTATTCAGAAGTTCGAAAATTCGACGAAAGCGAGATGGAGCCAAAAAGGCTTTCAGAAGCAGCTCGAAAAGAAATCGAATCTGATCAGCATACGGTAGGAGGGTTTTAAAAATGGCCAGAAACCTTTTTGAAAACGCACGAAATGCGGTCAACCGTTTCACCCAAAACCGTGATGGACGTCAACCATCCCAAGAGGATATGCAGGCGGCGAAACAAGCAATTCAATCTGCATATAGCCAATGTTCTCAAGAGGAGAAACAACAGCTACAGCAGCTTGAACAACAGCTTGATAGTCATCACCAAAATTTGCGATAACATGATAAGACCAGACCGTCTATTACGGTCTGGTCTTTTTCTAACCTAAATACAGGAAAAAAAATCAGCCATTTGACGGAGTTACTCTTTCTCAAAATTGGGTAAGTTAAGAAGTAACCCCCTAAAGATTTTCTAAATGTAGTGCAGAAACAATCCTGAGCGCTAGTGCACGTTCAGGAACGTTTCTGTGTTTTTTTATCTATACATAATTCTTCAAGACTTTTTACTTCAATCAGATTCGAGTGAGAAACAGATGCAACATTCTTATGAATAAAAATAGCCTTCATATCCATTTCTAAGGCCGGGGCAATCTCATTCATAAAATTGTCTCCAATAGAAACAATGCCCTCTGGCTCTAATCCATAAGCCTCTAACATTTCTTGAAAAATCGCCTTCGTCCGAATCGGCTTTTCTGCTGAATGCACTATTCTGTGGAAGATCCCTTCAAGTTCAAGGATCTTTAAAATTCGCTCTACATCATAAGCTTCACTATTCGTAACCAGAATTAACACTTTGTCCGCTTTCCAATTATGCAAGGATTCTTTTAACCCCCTCGTTTTTGTTAATTGGAATTGGTTAGAGCTCATAAAATTTTTCGTAGCTGTATAACACTTTCTTGCCTCTCTTGTAGCCACTCCATAGTGCATGGCCACGGAATAAGGTAGCCACCATCCATCTCCGATTGCTATAAGTGATTCAAAATCATAAGTCAAGCAACCCGGATAGACAACGTCAACCTCATGATCGGACCATGACTCTCCGCTCCACTCTTCAACTTGGGTGGCTTGATTGGTGAAAGGGTCAACTGTGATAATCACATCGCGTTTTTGGTCATAGACTTTTCCGATTGCTAAAGGGTGATTATCTCTCATAATCGCCTGGTAATCTTTCTTGAACATCGTTCTTTTTTCTATAATTGCCTTCTGCTTCAAAAGTTCTGCATAATGAAGGAAATGATCGGTATCTTCATATAAAGTACCATCTAAATCAAAGATTAACGCTCTGGCTTGTTCAATCATTGGACTCATTCCCTTTTCTATATTGTCAGCTGCAAGCTCATATTCGAGTAAGCTCCACTCATCTCTCTATTGGCGCCACACCCGATTCCTAATATATATTAAAATATTGTTTGAACCCTTTTAAAAGGAGCTTAACCACCTATGGCTGCAATTTTATTAAATGTTACATTTATTATCTGCTTTTTACTTTCTGTTTATTTCTTCTCAAGGAGAAGGAAAAAGGCTGGTATTACCGGGATGAAGAGTGCTTTGACATCCGTTTGTTTTTTCCTCATCGCCATCATCAATTTTTCAGCCAACCTATTTGATTTTTTAGGAATCGTCAGTTGGTAGCCTTATTGATACTCGGAGCCTATTTTACGAAGTATTTGCCTCGAAAAGGCGAACCAACCGTTTCATGAGACCATTTAAAAAGGGATTGCCCGAAACGAGGGCAATCCCTTTTTTTATGAACGTTGAAACGACTTCTTTAAAGTAATCGCATAAAGAATATGACCGATCAGCCAGTACAAAATGGCGATTTCGTCCGTCAATGCTGGAGTTTCTTTGATGGCGAGTAGGGTAAGCGGGACATAGGTTATTGCTGCTCCTGCAGTTAAACCAATAGACAACAGCCACCGATTTCGGTTGGTATCTCTCAAGCGCTTATGCATAAAAACATAAGCATATAGTATACCTATTGCCCAGGAAATGACCATATGAAAGAGCCATTCCATGACAACCGGCCAGTCAATGTTTCCGATAACAGGAATAAAATCTACATTCATGAGCAGAGTGTAGATCTTTTTCCCTGTAACCAATTCGACATACCACATATACATCCCTAATACGATCCCGGATGTCGTGCCTATCCATATGCCCCATCGAATCATAAGCGCCCTCCACGTTCGGTTAGTATGCTTCTTGTTTCCTAAGTTCCCTTAGCAAATTTTCTAAAACCTGTCGAAGCTCTCGGTGGTCTCCTTCCAACATGCGGAAATAAAGAGCACGTAAAAAGTGCTTGCTATTGTTAATGATTATGTCTTCTCTCGGATCATCCCAGCTGTTTCTGCGGTAAAGTAAAGTTTCCAGCCATTCCACTCTCTCAGCAGGGCTGATTTTTTTGAACATGATCATAACAGCAGTAACCATCCGTTCTTCTTCATCAAATAAATAAGGGTGGTCAATCAAGAACTGTTCCTTAATAATCGGAAGCATCTCCTTGATCTGATTATCCGTAATCTCATCGCATGCCGATACATGATAAATAGCATCGGCCGCATGAGCCATCGCATGCGCCCACCCTTTCCCTTCAACATAACCTCGATGGTCAGACTCTTGATTCATATATTTTTTCAGGTTCTCCCAGACCCTGTGTATCTCCTCTTCTTTTAAGAAAGGAGAATTTCGGTGTTTTTCCATAATGGGTGGAATTAATAAAACAGAAAAGCTCCTTTTAAACACAGCATCTTCTTCCTTTTTGGAAGTACCGATCCGGTAGAATAAGTAGTTTTTATTTAGAATGGATTGTAATATATTTTTAAGCTGCTCGTGGCTGTAATGGCCTCGTTCGATGAATGTTGTAAAAATAGAGTGAATCAAGTCATCTCTCAAAACAGGATGTACCGATCCGATTCTCTGCAGCATCATTGTCGTCAGTTCTTGTAAACTCTGGTTCTCGGGCAACTGATAATCGTTGTCCTTGATTGGTTGTAACACATCAATTAGTCGAGACTCCATACCACACCTCCTAAAAATTGCTTTAATTGTAACACAGATATTGGTAACAGCTGTAAGATTATGATCAATAGTTTTGACTCAGCCGTTTTTTTGGTAGAATAGGAGGAGATGTTATGGAGGAGGATGCAAAATGGCAATACAAGTACAAGAAACCCCAAACCCGAATGCTCGCAAGTTTACTACTGACTCAATGATTTTCCAAGGTGACGGAAGTGTTTCAGTCATGCCTGGTCAAACGAGTGAACATAAAATCATGAATGATCTTATGGAATTAGACGAAGTCGATAACGTTTTCGGTTTTCAAAACTTTATCACAGTCAACAAATTACCTAATGCAGACTGGGATACCCTTACACCAAAAGTAGAAAGCGTATTGCAAGAGTACGGATACTAAAACCGAAAAGAGCCGCCACTATCAATGTGGC
>NZ_JRNX01000678.1 GCF_000786645.1 Halobacillus sp. BBL2006 | reverse complement strand
GGGTCTCATCTGTCATGCTCATCCCGCAGGAGTCTCGCCGTTTTCCCAACCACCTTACGTTTTATAAGAATCTCGAAACTCCCATCCTGAGCAAGCAGCTTGTGGAGTGTAGAATGCCTTTGAATTAAGTATTATAGCTGGTTTTTCATCCTATATCATTTATATTAGTGCAAGTATGATTTCGAGATCATCATTTGGCAAAGGGCGTAGGGGAATGAGGAATCTCCTGTGGGATAAGCGGATTAGATGAGACCCTACAGGGCGCTAGCCCGAGGAGACTCAGCATACGCCCACAGGAAAGCGACTCATTCCCCAACGCCCCTTATTCCCCACAAACATCTCGAAATCAAGTATTCAAAAATCCTGCACTTATGTTGAATAACCTTTAGGAATTCCATTTTTTCATTAGAAAAACAAAAGCGTTTTAACATAGACATAAAAAAGGCGGGAAGACTGTTTCAAGCATCCCCACCTTTTCTTTCCTTTATTCAAACATATACGTTTTCGTTCGCGATTTGACATTCAGGACTATACCTATTGCTAACATATAGGCGAGCGTGGAACTACCTCCGTAACTTATAAAAGGAAGAGGTAACCCTGTAATCGGAAGCAGCTGAATGGACATTCCGATGTTTTGGAAAAACTGGAATGCAATCATCGCAACGATTCCGA
>NZ_JRNX01000677.1 GCF_000786645.1 Halobacillus sp. BBL2006 | reverse complement strand
TTCATTTCTTTTTTCGCTTGCTGTTCGCTCCAGTCGTACACCACAGCAATCTCTTTGTTAGCAACATAGCGAAAATGCTGAAGAAAATCCTCAAGTTCTGGTTTGATCGCCGGCTGAGGGTCTTTCTGAAGCATTTCCTTCAACACTTTCACATAAACGTCATAAGAGTAGAGACCTGTAATCTTAAGACCGGCATCTTCTTCAGATTCGTTGAAAATGACAATGGTAGGTGTGGTATCGACTTCCATCTCTTTTGTCAATTTCAGGTCACATTTTAATGCTTTTTGAGCTGCTTCCGAGTGAAGGTCTTTTTTAAATTCTTCCACATCCAAACGACTTTTACCCGCACATTCAATCAATACTTCTTCATCCGAAATATTTTGCTTTTCAAGAAACACGTATTCCTGAACTTTACGTAAAAAGCGCATTCCGGCTTTTTTGCCCTGCAGTTCAGCTGCTTTCACAGCAAGAGCAGTGGCAAAGGGAGAAGAGACGGGGTTTTCGAGCCAAACATCTCCATCACAACACATGCCTGTGCGGCAGCCCGTTTTATCCCATGCTTGCTTTAAGTTTTCAGGTTTAACCTTCTTGTTTTGATTCCAGGAAGCTAATTGACCACCGATAATGGGGCGGAGAGTGAAAAAGCGTCCATATTCGATTGTGAGTTTTTTTAGAAATGGTTCGAGTGACCAACATTCAGGACAGAGCGGATCGATGAAAACATAAATTTCAATTGGGCGTTTCAATAAATTAAAAAAGCCGCTTGCTGTTCCTTGTGTATCCTTATGGCTGCTCAGGCTTTTCCAACTCACATCGATTCTCCTTTCTCGTCCTCTGGTGTATTCATCATGTGATTGGCCGTAATGGTCAGTCGTTCGAACATCGCTGACCGGAACGGCTCTTCGATTCCTGCTTCATTCATTGCTCCAGACATGCAAGAAAGCCACGCGTCACGTCTTGTAGGAGTGATTTCGAATGGCAGATGTCTCGCACGCAGCATCGGATGTCCGTGTTCTTCGATATAAAGAGGCGGACCACCGAAAAATTGAGTGAGGAATTGTTTTTGTTTGCGGATCGTTTCCGTAAAATCATCAGGGAAAATCGGGATCAGATCCGGATGCTGACTAACACGTTTATAAAAAGCTTCAACTAGTTCATCAATTTTTTCTTTACCAAGTTCATCATAAATTGATCCAGGTCGTTGTTGCATAAAATCCCTTCCTGTCTGTTTATCCATTTTAGCAATGGCTTATCATTACGGCAACTATTCTGATTGCAGCTTCGCTTTGTAGAAGCGTTTAATCTTATTATCCGTATTTCTTGTAGGAATATCGCAAGACGTGAGGATTTCTTCAAAGACTGCTTCGCCTTGCTGTCTTGATGATGCTTCGACTTCCAGTTCAAAGTCTTCCTGGTCATAATAGAGGCTATGATCAAGAACAACCGTCGTATCCTTGTATGCAACTTCTTTCCGACGGGTGGTCAGTGAACCGAGATAGGTAAGCTCATCAACTGAAATACCCAGTTCACGTAACTGCTTCTCTGTGTGAGGTTTCTCAAGCATCTTATTTTGTATCCATAAGTTTGCTTCCTCTTCCGTGAGGGAATCGTGTGTTTCAAGAAGACCTTCTTCATGGGGCTGCTTCAAGGTCAGTACCCATTGATCATTTTTTTTCCTGATCCGTAACGCAGCACCTTGCTCTCGTAATTTAAAATCACTCGATTCAAAATAATAATTGGTTTGTTCGATAAGTTCAACTGATTTGAATGGTAAAAACTGATAAACTTGTTGGTATTCTTCCAAAGTTAATAAATTCTTATATTCAATTTCGATCTCTTGGGACATGAGAGAACCTCCTTATCTTATTTCAGATGTCTCTTATGTTTATGATACAATGAACCTAAGAGAAAACGCACATATTTACTATAGAGATTGGATACATAAAGGTGGGCGCTACATGAATTGGGATATATTTATAGCTCCTTATGCACAAGTCGTAGAAGAGTTAAAAGTGAAGTTGAAAGGGATGCGTCGCCAGTTCGAATATGAAATGGAACAGTCCCCGATTGAGTTCGTTACGGGCAGGGTGAAGCCGAAATCCAGCATTATAGAAAAAGCCCGTCGCAAAGCGATTAATCCAGAAAACATCGAACAAGAATTACAGGATATTGCAGGAGTGAGGGTCGTTTGTCAATTTGTCGATGACATCTATGCCGTTGTCGATATGCTTAAGAACAGACACGACTTCGATATTGTTGAAGAGAAGGATTATATTTCTCGAAAGAAAGACAGCGGTTACCGTTCTTACCATGTGATCATTAATTATCCTGTAGAAACGATACACGGGGAAAAAATTGTCCTGGCGGAAATTCAGATTCGTACATTAGCTATGAATTTCTGGGCGACCAATGAACATTCGTTAAATTACAAATATGCGGGTAAAATACCTAGTGAAGTAAAATCAAGACTAAAGCGAGCAGCAGAAGCCGCATTTCAGCTGGATGAAGAAATGTCTAAAATTAAAAGTGAAATTCAGGAAGCGCAGAAAGTGTTTATGCGCAAAGAAGATAAAAAGAAGGAGCCTAAAAAAGGATAGGAGTTGAAAAGCCTGATGAAGTTCTCGATCTTATCTAAAGGAGATCAAAAATCTAACGAAATCCGCTCAAAAATCAAAAACTACCTGACTGAAT
>NZ_JRNX01000676.1 GCF_000786645.1 Halobacillus sp. BBL2006 | reverse complement strand
AACGGATCGGCGGCTGGGGGTATCTTATTGGAGATGAAGGCAGTGGCTATGATATCGGCAGGGAGGCACTAAACCTGCTCACAACTATGCATGATGGGAGACAACCTAAAGATGATAGGTTTGTCGAGGGCATTCTTTCTCATCTCAATCTAGCAGAGATTCCAGAAATCATTACAGCTATTTACGAGGCCCCGTATCCACGATTGAAAATCGCTAGTCTCTCCAAACAAGTTGTCTGGTTAGCTGAACAGCGAAATATTAACGCCCGGGTTATTTTAACGAATGCCTTGAATCATCTCATAGATTTAGTAAAAGAATTGGAGAAGAGACATCACTCTTTAGTGCTTAGCGGCGGATTGTTCCAGTCTGCATTTTTCAGAGATTCATTTTATGAATTGTTGAATCAAAAGAATCTCAAACAAAATGTATGTTATCCAGAAATATCTCCCGCAGCAGGGGCGTGTGTCTGTGCCCTCATCACAGCGGGAATCCCAATAACAGAAGAATTAAAAGAAGAGATAAAGTCGTCTTACGAGTCTAGTGGCGGCAGCATGATTTAATGGAGGTACAAATATGACAGACGTCAACGATCAGTTGAATACGGAAATGAGAAATAAAAAGTCGGAACGCCTGCATCAGTTTTCAACACTTGAAATTATCGAGCTTATGAATGAAGAAGATCATGAAGTACCTATCGTCGTTAAAGCGGCGCTGCCACAGATAGAGAAGGTTATCGATCAGGCTGTCAAGGTATTGAAAAATGGAGGAAAGCTGTTTTATTTTGGAGCAGGTACAAGTGGCCGTTTGGGAGTGTTAGATGCCTCGGAATGTCCGCCAACCTTTGGTGTCTCCGAAGACCTAATCAATGGCATCATTGCCGGAGGAGATCACGCCTTACGTTATGCGATTGAAGGGGCAGAAGACAGTGAAGAAGCTGGGGCGGCGGATGTAAAAAAAAATGTGGATGCTAACGATATGGTGATCGGCATCGCTTCAAGTGGAAAAACTCCGTATGTGCTCGGAGCTATTAAAGAAGCTGAAAAAGCAGCTGTACCAACGGGGTGTATTGTATGTAATGAAAATTCCCCCCTCTCTCAATTAGTCACTTACCCCGTCGAATTACCGGTAGGAGCAGAAGTGATTACAGGCTCTACAAGACTTAAAGCAGGCACGGCTCAAAAGATGGTGCTCAATATGATTTCTTCAGCTGCTATGATTAAGCTCGGCAAAGTATATAAGAACTTGATGGTGAATGTAAAAGCTTCGAATGCTAAGCTCCGCCAACGCACGATTTCGATAATTCAGGAATTGACAGGAGTGGGAGAAGCAGAAGCCGTCCTTTACAGTGAACGAGCAGAGGGTGATGCACGTGTCGCCATCCTTATGTACTTACTGAAGACAGACGCAGAGCAAGCAAGAAAAATGTTAGACGAAAAAGGTGGAAACTTTGCTGAAGTGATGAAAAGCATTGAAAGTAAGTGAAGGAGGGAGCGTTAATTTAAGGTCCCCCTTTTGAATTAAGACTCTGTTGAATCCATAAGAAAAATTAAATATAAAGAGCCTTGGACAAAAGTGTATCAGAATGGTAGATTAGCGCAACATGTCCAATTCCTGCCATTACTTCGGGCGTTTGTCTTATAAGATGGAAGTAAGGCCGCTCCGACAGAATGCTTCGCTTTCCGCGGGCACGGACTCAGACTCCTTGCGGAAAAGCATCGCTGCGGGGTCTTCGGACACGTGCTGTTCCCGCATGAGTCTCCGCATTCTGTCTACGCTGATGAAAACGA
>NZ_JRNX01000675.1 GCF_000786645.1 Halobacillus sp. BBL2006 | reverse complement strand
TCCATTCTTCTTGTTCAATTGCAAAAGGATCGCGGACACGGTTCTGTCCATTATTGTTCATTCTTCACCACCTCTATTGCCAATCATATGTGCACGTGCCTAGAAGTGTGAAAATTGGAATACGAGTGTCAGAAGCTGAATAAGTAATTTCTTTTGAAGTTTAAATGTTCCAAATAAAGGAATTATACTAATATACTAATCACCAAAGGATGTGAGCAGAATGAAAGGCGTAACTTTTCAAGGAAAAGAAAAAATGGCAGTCAAAGAAGTCGAAACCCCTTCAATCCAAGACAATAACGATATGATTGTTAGAATTACAGCAAGCGGCATATGCGGCTCAGATCTGCACCTATATAAAGGTGGAATCGAGCCGAAACAAGACTATGTCGTCGGTCATGAACCGATGGGAATCGTTGAAGACGTTGGTCCTTCTGTTAAAACATTAAAAAAAGGAGATCGTGTTGTTATTCCTTTCAATATCGGATGCGGCGAATGCTTCTTTTGTAAAAACCAGATGGAAAGCCAATGTGATGAATCGAATCCCCATGGCGAAGTCGGAGGTCTGTTCGGATTCACAGAAATTAATGGCGGATATCCCGGTGGCCAGGCGGAATACTTACGTGTCCCTTACGCTGACTTCACTTCTTTCAAAGTTCCTGAATCAAGTGAGTTGGACGACGAGAGTGTCCTCTTCTTATCTGACGTGATCCCGACGGCTTACTGGAGTGTCCAGCATAGCGGAGTGAAAAAAGGAGACACGGTCGTGATCCTAGGAAGTGGTCCAATTGGGCTCATGGCTCAAAAGTTTGCGAAGCTTAAAGGGGCAAGCCGTGTCATCGCCGTTGACCAAGTCGATCACCGTCTTGATCACGCAAAAAGGACAAATCACACAGAAATCTTTAACTTCAAAAAGCATGAAGACATTGGTGCTCTATTACATGAAGAAACGAAAGGCGGTGCTGATGTCGTCATCGACTGTGTCGGCATGGATGGCACCGTTCCTCCTGATGAATCCTTCGGCTCTGACTTTGACAACCAGTTTGGAACGATCAGTCCGATCAAAACCG
>NZ_JRNX01000674.1 GCF_000786645.1 Halobacillus sp. BBL2006 | reverse complement strand
CAAACAAGCAAAAATAAAAGAAATAACCTCTTATGTGATAGGAGAATGAGAAAAAAACAGCTCCTTTGCAGACTTTGCGAAGGAGCTGTTTTCTGCTCTAATTGCAATTGCTCAAATACTAAAACCGACAAAGGGGACAAAAAGCGATAAATTTATTGTGTGCGTGAAATAAGGAATTATAAGAGGAAAGGGAAAAAGAAAATATGAATTGATAACGATGCAGTATAATACTTCAAAATATCCCAGTTTCAAGTGTTCAATAAACGGGGCTCTTATGGAATAAGAAGAACATTTCCCTTGATTTTGTATTAATCCAAGGGTTATAAAAATTGTCTTATTTTCTTTTTAGATATATAGAAGTACATAATGGTCTGGCCGTTGGGAAAGAATAAAGCCACCCATAAAACTGGAGGCATCTCAATGATTTATGATTGTATTATTATAGGAGGCGGCATAGCAGGATTGCAGGCATCCATTCAGTTAGGAAGATATAATAGGAACGTCTTGACGATTGATGCAGGCGAAGGACGCTCTACCTTGTGCAGAAAGTACAATAATATTCTTGGATTTCCTGGCGGGGTGAGTGGTGAAGAACTGAGAGATGCTGGCGTGAAGCAATCCAAGGGCTTTGGAGTGGAATTCTTGTATGATGAAGTTACGGACGTACATAAAGAAATAGAAGGGTTCACTATTACCACGAAAACTGGAAAGACATTCAATACAAAAACTGTGCTTCTAGCAACCGGAGTGAAGGACAACCTTCCAACCATACCTGGACTGAAGGAATGTCTTGGTCTTTCCGTTTACATCTGCCCGGATTGCGATGGCTATGAAATTACAGATCGAAAGACGATTGTAATTGGGTCAGGAGATGCAGGGGCAGCAATGTCCGAGGCGATTTATTA
>NZ_JRNX01000673.1 GCF_000786645.1 Halobacillus sp. BBL2006 | reverse complement strand
CTGCCACTCCAGCGAACAAAATACCGAAGACCATATCATTTAAAAACGGCATTAATACAAGGTAAGCAAGAATAGCACCCACTGGTTCGGATAATCCACTTAAAAATGAAAGGTTGAAAGCTTTCTTTTTGCTTCCTGTTGCAAAATAAACGGGAACAGAAACGGCAATTCCCTCTGGGATGTTGTGAATAGCAATCGCAATAGCAATAGCCACGCCGAGACTTGGGTCATTCAATGCAGCCGTAAAAGTAGCAATTCCTTCTGGGAAATTGTGAATGGCAATGGCTAATGCAGTAAATGTACCCATTTTGAGGAGCTGGGCGTCTTTTACATCTGAATCAGGCTTCGACATATCCTCTACTTTTTTCACTTCGTGTGGATTTCCTGCTTTTGGAATAACCTTATCAATTAAAGCAATAACAACCATCCCACCAAAGAACCCCGCGACGGTCACCCATTTACCGGGCACCTCACCCATGGAATTCACAAGGGCTTCCTGAGCTTTGAAGAAAATTTCAATCATCGATACGTAGATCATAACGCCGGCAGAAAAACCTAAAGATAAGGCGAGAAATCTTGTATTCGTTCTCGATGTAAAAAAAGCCAAAATACTTCCGATCCCTGTAGCCAACCCTGCGAGAAGGGTAAGGCTAAAAGCAAGTACGAGATTCTCCATACTACTCTCCCTTTCAAACGAACACGCTAAAATCATTGTAAGTTATTTTTTTGCGGTTGCGCAACTTTTTTCGATAAAGTAATGTTTTGTGTTCGCACAGAAATTATATGGTCACGACCTAAGTTCTGTATTATATTCATTCCACCTCTAAGTGTTCTTTTTCCTATCATCCTTTCACCCAACTTTATAGTGAGAAAGTAACGATACGCCCACAACCACGGCTTCCCTTTCGAACTAATATAAAGAGATCGTGCCACATTAGGCAAGTAAGCAATGAACCTTGAAAGTTACCACTATAGGGTTCAATAAATTACCAGCGACAAAAAAGCATTATATGAGGATAATAACGACCTGTTATGTTATGGTGGTCTCATGTCTCATTTTAGGAGTCGGAAGTATGGAATTGCTTCAATTCATAAAAGATGAAGGATACACGGAAGCTAGGTTTGTTCTTATAGATGGAAAAGGCTGTTGCCTTAACCTTCATGAAATATATACAAATGATCAATTTTTACACCATTTGAAACTGGTCCCTACACTTGTTCATTATTTCCCATTAGAAAGAGAGCCTTATATTGAATGTATAGAAAATGAAAGAACTATGAAAATCAAACTGATCAAAGGTTCCGTTTTAATCTAGTATTATTGTTTACCAGTAACTCTCTAGCGGTCAACCTCATTGGATTCAGGCTTAATATGGAGGGTTTTAATGTTCACACTTAGTGATATTCCTATGTTTTTTGTTAACTTTTTTCTGATTTTACCCATAGTAACCCTCGTTCATGAAGCAGGGCACGTGCTAACGGCCAGACTATTCGGAGGGAAAATTAAATTTTGTATCGGAACAGGAGATACCCTTTTTAATATCGGTTCTCTGGAAGTGAAGAAAAAGTACTTTATGGAGGGCTGGTGCCAATATGAGTCATTGACTTATAACAAAACGTGGGCACATGTCAGCATCTATTTAGCAGGGAGCTTATTTAATCTCATCGTTATTTTATTGATGAATTATTTCATCACAACTGAGATTCTTCCTGCCACGCTCTTCTTCTATCAGTACGCATACTTTTCCATTTATTTCATCTTCTTTTCTTTATTTCCTTATCGGAATGATGACGGGAAGCCAAGCGATGGAATGGCTGTTTATGATGTCATCCGATACGGAAAAGCAGAAGACCCTATAGATTAAGACAAATGAAAATCCGGGTAATCACCCATTAAAGGAGTATTGCATGAATAACTATCAAGTCGGGCAGCTTATTAAGAAAAGGTGCACGAGCTGCTATAACAACCAGGTAACCGTACTCAAAGTAGATCGAAAGGATTTCAACGATAAATCTGCCTATTTCGTTTGGACGCAATGTCCTGAGTGCGGGATGAACCATAGTGAACTGCTCCCAGAAAAAGTGGAGCAATAATAAAATAAAAAGATCAACCAATTCGACTGGTTGATCTTTTTTTATTCAGCAATATGGAGAATTTCCCAGCCTGTCTCTGCAGGGAAATCACTGCGAGAGAATGTTTTTTGTTCGAGGAGCTGTCGATAAGAAGTGATGGTTCCATCATGAGATACGATATATACCTCCTTTTTCCCTTGTTCTTTGCACCATTCAATCAGCTCGCTTGCTAACAGTTCGAATTCTCCTTTTGGTTTTTGATTAATGCCTCTCTTCCACAAAGTCTCTAAGGTACCGTGATGGATACGAAACTCTTGAAAAGCAGTTGCAACTTTTTCCTTATCCATTAGTTCATCACAAGGTAGCGTCTCCCACTCAGGGTTTTGCGGAAACATCCTAGGTCCAACGAAAGGACTGACAACTTTTAAACAATCTACCCCTTCACTCCATATGGATGCTGTTTGCAACGCTCTTCTGACCGGACTGCTGACTAAGAGGTCTTCTTCTGTTAAAGGCAGTTCTTTTCTAAGATTACGCGCTTGCTTCTGCCCTTTATCGGTTAAAGGCGGGTCGATCTTATGCAGGCTCTCCGGGACATCCAATGTATGCTCCCCTTGCCCATGGCGTACGAAAATCAATTCGATGGATACCCCCTCCTATTCATTTACATTTTAAACGATTTAAATTTTTTGGGTTCCCTTTTATTAATGATAAACTGAAGTCAATCTAGTCGCCGCTGCGGAATAATAGCAAGGAGGGAAGGAAATGGATTCATTATTTATTCAAGTCATTCTAATGGCTTCTGGTGTAGCGATTGCATTTATAACTTTTATGATCATTCTACTTAAAAGAAATAATAGGAAATGATTTCAACTGTTCTTAGGATAGCATGGATCAGCGAATGAATAAGAAAATTAAATCTATTAAACGAGGGGCTCATTTACTGTTATACTAGTAACATTGTAAAAAAAGAGGTGATACATATGAAAAAACTATGGCATTTATACAAACTGGCCTCCTTTCTCTTAAAAATGACGATCGGCTTTTCACTAGGAATTGTCTTAGGAGTTTTGTTCGGTCCGCAAATGGACATCGTTAAACCGCTCGGTACGATTCTGATCAACCTGCTGAACCTTGTTGCTGTTCCGGTAATTTTCCTCACTGTGGTCCTTGCGATCAACCAGATGAACCCGAAACATCTGGGACGTCTCGGTGGGAAACTTCTTATCTACTACGGGCTTACGACAGCCGCCGCAGTATTGATCGGTGTCGCTCTTGGATTATGGATCAACCCTGGTGAAGGACTGAAGCTTCCGGACGCGCAAGTGGAAAAGCCGGAAACCCCGGGATTTTCTGATGTATTATTAAACATCGTTCCAAACAATCTGTTTCAGGCGTTCACGTCTGGAGAACTGATGGGTATTCTCTTTCTCGCTGTCATCATCGGATTGACAATAGTCAAGATGCGATATTCCGATAAAGATGAACTTCGTACTTCTGGTGAAAGACTTCATCGCCTTTTCTCCGCGGGAAATGACCTGTTCTTTCTGTTGTTGCAAGGCATCCTTCAATATGCACCCATCGGTATTTTTGCGATTGGAGCTTCTTCCTTCGGAAACCAGGGTTGGCAGACATTTCAATCCTTATTTGCCTTTACCGGGGTCTTTTATCTTGGCGTCCTATTATTATGGGCCCTGATTTATACGTCGTTCCTTAAGTATGCAAACGTGAGTATTAAACATTTTTTCACTAAGACAAAAGATGCTTACTTCACAGCATTTTTCACCTCCAGCAGTATCGCTTCTTTACCTGTAGCTATAGATGCTGCCAAAAAGGCAGGAATATCCGAACGGACCGTAAACTTTTCACTTCCGATCGGCGCAGTATTCAACTCAGATGGCGGAGCGCTGCGCATGGGAC